>JBOHUW010000098.1:0-6236 GCA_050734895.1 Candidatus Dormibacteraceae bacterium
GTGTAGGAGACACGATTACCGGTCCAAAGCTGGATCGACTCTCTCAAGTTGTTCATCTGTCGGTTCCAACCCTCATCAACAGATTCAACACCCTCCGGGCGAATGAGCAGAAGATCGATGTCGCTCTCAGTTCCGCCATCCGCTCGTGCCGCAGATCCGAACATCGACAGATGGATGGGCTGAGGAGACCACGACGTCACCACCGCGCGGATCTTGCGTATGAGATCAGTTCGCATTGATGTGAGCAGATTCACAACCGGCATCGCCAGATGATCTCGGTTCAGCGTGTACAGTGTGCTCCCCCGATGCTCAATCCGCTCTACCAGTCCATGCTCACTCAGGCGGCCAAGAGCACGTCGCACACCTTCTTGTGATCCGTGGGCGGCGAGCCGGGTGATTTCTCGTCCGGCTAGCGGTCGAGTCGTACCGATGAGCACGTTCAGGATGGAGTTGGCCAGGGGTGAGATGAGTGCCGTTGCCGGTTGGGCTACGTTCATGCTTACATCATATGTCAAGCGACAACATTTGTTGTCGCTTGACAACAAATGTTGTCGCTATCCTGAAAATTATCATTCTGGGGGAGAATCCTCCGCTCCTACTGCTCTTCACCGCGGCTCTCCATAAGCTCTTTGAATGGGCGACTTTGGAGCTTCATTACGATTTCTCCCATTTAACACCCAGGATTGTTCTCCCGCCCGCTCCGTAGTAATTTCACCTCATGATCACTCGGGTATTAACGGCCTTCCCCTGGGGGATGGAGGCGAAGCGGGTTGAAGTTCAGATTGACCTCGTTCCGGGGGTGCCGGCCTTCCTTCTGGTCGGCTTGGCCGGCGCCTCGCTGCGGGAGGCGTCGGTGCGGGTGCGGGCGGCTTTGGCTAACAGTGGCTTGCCCTTTCCACGAAAGCGAATAACTATCAATCTGGCTCCGGCCGAGCTGCGAAAGGAGGGGGCCGGATTGGAGTTGGCGGTAGCGGTAGGGGTGGTGCTGGCTAATCTCTCTCGCGCTGCTCCTCCGCAATCGCTCTTCTACGGCCAGCTGGCGCTGGATGGGACGATTCAGCATGTCGAGGGCGTTTTGGTGGTGGCTCGGTGGATGCGCGAGCATGGCTTACGCACCCTCTTTGTGGCCGCTGCGGATGCGGCCGAGGCCAGCCTGGCCGAGGGCCTCACCGTCCTGCCCTGTCAAAACATCCGACAGGTGGTCGATCATCTGATCGGGAAGCAGCCGATCAAGCCCTGCTCGGGCGATCCGCCGCATCCTGAGGTCGTCTCTAAAGGGGTTGACCTGGCCGAGGTTTGTGGTCAGGTGTCCGGGCGGCGGGCGCTGGAGGTGGCCGCGGCCGGGGCACATCACCTCCTGATGACCGGTCCTCCGGGGGCCGGTAAAACTTTGCTGGCCAGCTGTTTGCCCTCCATTCTGCCTCCCCTGACGGTGGAGCAGGCGCTCCAACTGGCCCAGATTCGTAGCCTGTTGGGGGAGCTTGACCACGCCCACCCCCTCGATTGGCGCCGGCCCTTCCGGGGGCCTCACCATTCCATCTCCGGAGCCGGACTGATCGGTGGGGGGGTACGTCTCGCTCGGCCGGGCGAGATCAGTCGGGCGTTGCATGGGGTGCTCTTTCTTGACGAGTTGGCCGAATTTCCGGCTCATCTCCTGCAGCAGCTACGCCAGCCTCTGGAGCAGGCTCGGGTCGATTTGGTGCGGGCTGGGGGGATGGTCAGCTACCCCTGCCGCTTCCAGCTGGTGGCGGCGACCAATCCCTGTCCCTGTGGCTGGCTGGGCGATGCTGAACGGCGGTGTCGCTGCACCATAAATGCGGTAGAGAGCTACCGCAAGGGCCTCTCCGGACCACTGCTGGATCGGATCGATCTTCAGATCACCATCCCGCGGATGCCGCTGGCGGAGTTGGAGGGAGCCGGTGGCGAAGCCTCAGAGCGGGTTCGGCAGCGGGTGATGCGCGCTCAGGAGCTACAGCAACAGCGGCAGGGGATGCTCAACTCGGCGCTCAATGCGAAGGCGCTCCGGCAGTATGCGCCGCTTACCTCGCCTGTTCGCACTACTCTGCAGCGCTGGGCCAATGCGAAGTCCTTCAGCGCTCGTGCCTACCATCGAGCCTGGCGGGTGGCTCGAAGCCTGGCCGATCTAGAGGAGCGGACGGAGATTGGCGAGGAGCAGGTCATGGAGTCCTTGAGCTATCGGATGAGCGAGTGGTCTGCGGCTGCCCGATGAACGATTGCCCAATCTCTCTGCCCCTTCTTCGGGTGCGGGGGAGCTGGCCCTTTCCGGCCGATCTCCGAGTGGCCATAGTGGGGGCGCGACGGGCTACCAGTTATGGCGAGGCGGTGGCCGAGCGGTTGGCCTTTGATCTGGCCAGCGCCGGGGTGGTGGTAATCAGTGGTTTGGCCATGGGGATTGACGGGGCTGCGCATCGGGGAGCGTTGAATGCCGAGGGGTGTACGGTGGCGGTTTTGGGGAGTGGAGTGGACGTGATTTATCCAACCCGACATGGTGAGTTGGCCGAGCGGATCGTGGCTACCGGCGGGGCCCTGGTCAGTCAGTTTCCCGATGGGACACCGCCGCGGCGACAGAATTTCCCCCGCCGGAATTGGATTATCGCCGCACTCAGCCAGATAGTGGTAGTAGTAGAGGCGGCAGAGGGTTCGGGGGCATTGATTACCGCCGATGCGGCACTGGCCCTGGGAAGAGAGGTGCTGAGTGTTCCGGGAAGTGTTTTTTCCGAGCTCAGTGTAGGCTGCCATCAGCTGATCCGAGATGGGGCGGGGGTGGTGCAGAACGCCCGTGATGTTCTGGGCGAACTGCAGGAATTGAGGTGCGTTCTGGATGATCCGCTGCGGCCTCCGATTGGGAAGGGGCAGGAGGAGATTTTGCCTCCGAGCTCGGAGCATGACGGACTGTGGAAGCATATGGTGGAGGGCCGTCCGGCGGAACCGGGAGAGTTGGCCGCCAAGCTGAAGTTGCCGGTGGGAGAGGTGTTGACTCGGCTATCTCGGCTGGAATTAGCGGGGCGAGTACTGCGGGTAGATGGGGGGTATGTTAGAACGGTGAGGAATTAACTTTTTACAACACAAAATCCGAGGGGGAGTAGCAGGCCGGGTCGAAGAGGTCGGTCTCTGTACTTAGGTAGGAAGCTAGGTAGTCGATGCGTAGACCATGGTCGAGTAAAAGAGGCAGAGTCGGGTTGGCAATAAATACCTGCCAAAGCACCTCCGGCCGTTGGCTAGCTGCCCAGCGAATCATTGCCGTAGTAGCATCGAGAGCATCCGGGGCATTTGCCCCGATGGGTCCTAAACTAACCGAATTACGCTGAAGTACCGATGGTGAGTCAACTCTACCCACTCCATAACCAACTGCTTGGTTATTTCGGGAGAGCAGGAAGCAACGACCATTCTCTCGCTTTGCCCAATGCTCAAAATCTTGGGGGCGGGAAACTCCAGACACCTTGGCGTCCCAATTCAGCAGCTCTGGGTCATCAGCTTGTGTTTCGATCAATTCGATCTCCGTATCGGGCAGTGAGCCCAACCGCTCACTATCTCCAGTCGTCCACATCATCTGGGCGAGCGGTCTGAATCCGGCGCGCAGGTACAACGAGAGGGCCGAGAAGTTGTGCGCTCCAATTATCTGCCAACGCCTGACTGCCGTTGCCTTGAGTAAGACATCAAGCAATTCACGCCCGATCGATCCTTTCTGGTAGGGCACGATCGATGGCTGAAATTAACGGGAAGAGTACGACGGATTGAGGTTGGGTACGTTAGAGTGCACGGGAGCGGAGGAGAGAGGCTGGCAATACCCGATAAAAGGAGAGAACAAATCAAGTGACTATCGGTCTGATCATCGTCGAATCACCGGCCAAGGCGCGAACCTTGAAGCGATTTTTGGGAGATCGCTTTGAGGTGGTGGCCTCGATGGGCCACGTGCGCGATCTTCCCAGTCGGGAGCTGGCGGTTGATGTGGAGCACAACTTCCAGCCCCACTACGAGGTGGTGGAGAGCCGCCGCCAGACGATCAACGATTTGAAGAAGGTGGTCTCAAAGGATAAGGGGGCCGAGGTGATTCTGGCCTCCGACCCTGATCGGGAGGGGGAGGCAATCGCCTGGCATCTTGCCGAGGTACTGCGGTTGCCTAAGGTGAAGCGGATCGAGTTCCATGAGATTACCGATGCCGCGGTACAGCGTGCCTTGGAGCACCCGCGGGAGATCGACATGCGGTTGGTCAACGCCCAGCAGGCCCGACGGATTGTCGATCGGTTGGTTGGCTATCGGTTGAGCCCTTTCCTCTGGAGCAAGGTGCAGAAGGGGATCGGGGCCGGCCGGGTGCAGTCTGTAGCGCTTCGACTGGTTTGCGATCGCGAAGGTGAGATCCTCGGCTTTCAACCCGAGGAATCGTGGTCCATCGATGCCCTTCTCTCCCGCTCCGAGGCACCCAATGTAGGGGCTAGGCTTGCCTCGGCCGATGAAGAAAAGTTCAAGGCTAGGCTGCTTCGCCGGGCAGATAGCGATCCGAAGTCGAAGCTGGAGCTCAAAACCGAGGCTGAGGCGTTGGCCGCTCAAGCCGAGTTGGCTAAGGCCACCTACCGCGTTCTGAAGATCGAGCAGAAGCAGCGTCGAAAACAGGCCGCGCCCGCTTACATCACCTCGACTTTGCAGCAGGAGGCCTCGAGCCGGCTCCGCTTTGCGCCACGACGGACAATGCGGCTGGCCCAGGATCTCTACGAGGGAATTGAGCTGGGTTCAGAGGGGGCGACTGGTCTGATCACCTACATGCGCACCGATTCCACCCGGGTCTCGGAGGAGGCCGAGGGCAAGGTCAAGGGGTGGATCAAGGAGCAGATGGGGGAGAAATACGTCGGCCCACCCCGCAAGGAGAAGGCTCGCCCCGGGGCCCAGGATGCCCATGAAGCGATTCGTCCGACCGATCCTACCCGTCGCCCCGAAGATATCAAGCAACATTTGAATTCTGATCAGTACCGGCTGTATGAGTTGATCTGGCGACGCTTTGTGGCCAGCCGGATGGCCGCTGCCGTTTACGCCGGCACCCAGGTAGAGATTGAGGGTGGCCCCTTTATCTTCCGGGCCAGCGGTTCAGTACTAACCTTTGACGGCTTCTATAAGGTGTGGGAGCGGGAGGAAGAGGCGGATGGAAGGCTGCCCCAGCTGAACGCAGAGGAGCTGCTCCAAGATCATGGGTTGGAGTTGGAACAGCACTTTACCCAGCCCCCACCGCGCTATAGCGAGGCGACTTTGATTCAGGAGTTGGAGAAGCGGGGCATCGGACGCCCCTCTACCTACGCCTCCATCGTGGGCACGATCCAGGAGCACAGCTATGTTGAGCAGCGCGAACGCCGGCTGCATCCAACTCCGATCGGGCAGGCGGTCAACGGGATCATGGTTCAGCACTTTCATGACATCGTCGACGACACCTACACCGCGGCGATCGAAGGGCGTCTCGATGAGGTGGAGAGCGGCAAGGTGGAGTGGACTCCGGTAGTGGGAGATTTCTATGCTCCGCTGGCCCGGATGTTGGAGGCGGCGGAGGCGGCGATGCCCTCCGATACCGGCGAGCCCTGCCCGGAGTGCGGTGAGGGAACCCTCCTGCTGCGAGCCAGCCGCTACGGTCCCTTCAAGGGCTGCTCACGCTATCCGGAGTGTCGTTATCGCGTGGACTCCAAGGCCGACGGAAGCAAGCTGGAGCCGCAGCTTTTGGAAGAGCGCTGTCCCCAGTGCAACTCCCAGCTCCAGGTTCGCCGGGGTCGCTACGGAGAGTTTGTTGGCTGCTCTGGCTATCCAGAGTGTCGATACATTAAGAAGGAGGAGAAGGAGGCTCCCACCCCCACCGGAGAGAAATGTCCGCAATGCGGGGAGGGCGAAGTGGTCGAGCGGAAGGGTCGCTATGGCCCTTTTCTGGCCTGCAACCGCTACCCCGAATGTAAGTATCGCGGTGGTCGACCGGGTGGAGCATCGGCCGAGAAGAGTGAAAATGGCGAAAAGGGCCAGGCGGAGCTCCAGCTGCTCGATGAACAGTGTCCAGAGTGCGGCAAGCCGATGGTCGAGCGGAAGGGTCGCTACGGGCCGTTTAAGTCGTGTAGCGATTATCCCCGCTGCAAAGGCCCGAAGAAGTCTGCAAAGTCCGCACGGAAAACCAAATCGGCCGCGTAATGTTGCCGACTTGTCGACGTGAGGACTACGAATTTTGGAACATTTGATCCCCGCGTGAAGGC
>JBOHUW010000099.1:0-6234 GCA_050734895.1 Candidatus Dormibacteraceae bacterium
GTTATGGCCTACAGCTGATGTTAGAGGGGATGTTGCATTCGGTGCAGGATTTTAGCCCGGCTCTGTCGGCAAGGCTGCGAACCCCGGTTAAGGTCCAGGCGGCATTGGAGCTGCCCGAGGAGGGGTGGGGTTACTGCACCGAGTTCCTGATTATCGGCAATAGCCTGGATGTGGAACAGGTCCGTGGGGAGATCGCCGCATTGGGCAACTCGGTTCTGGTGGTCGGAGATGAGCAGGCGGTGAAGGTGCATGTCCACACCGACGAGCCCAGTCAGGTGATCAATCTAGCATCTCGCTACGGCCGACTCGATCGACTGAATGTGGGTGACATGTCCTCCCAACATCGCCGCATTCGAGAGGAGAATTCGACGCCCCGGGCCAACCAAATCGGGGTGGTGGTAGTGGCCGCCGGGACCGGCTTGGCGGAGATCTTCCGCAGTCTCGACGTTGATGCGGTGGTCGAGGGCGGGCAGACGATGAACCCCAGCACTCAGGATATGCTAAGGGCGGTCGAGCAGATCCCCTATTCGGAAGTCCTGCTGCTCCCCAACAACAAGAACGTGATCCTGGCTGCTCGACAGGTTGTCGAGCTGACCGAGAAGCGGGTACATGTGGTGGAGACGGTAACCGTACCTCAGGGTTTGGCAGCGGTGATTGCCTTTGGAGCTGATCGGCCTCTGAAAGAGAACCTTGCCGGGATGCGAGAAGCGGTAGCCCACATTCAGACCATCGAGCTTACCCGGGCAGTCCGCGACACCAATGCGGAGGACTTAACAGTTAGGCGAGGCGACGTAATCGCCTTGGTCAACGACCGGTTGGAACACGTGGGCGAGAGCTTCGCAGCGGTCGCCCAGGCGGCAATGAATGGAATTGGCCCGGGGCAGTATGAGCTGGTAACCATCTATCGAGGCGAGGAGATCCCCGAATCGGACGCCGAGTCGTTGAAGGCTGGGTTGGAGAAGGAGTACCCGGAGCTGGAGGTGGAGCTCCATGCGGGTGGTCAGGAGCTCTATCCCTTTATCATTTCGGTGGAGTAAATGATTCGGCGCTGTTCTTGGGTTGCTGGGCCCCTGAGCCGCCACCAGGTGGAGTGCTCCCATTCGGCAAACGAGATGGAGAAGATCGTTTACTGCTCATCTGACTTTGCGCCAATGCCGTCAAGGGCCGTTGGCGATGATTTGGGGCTGCTCTCGGGCTCCTGGGTGCTCGGGTTATTTTGTGCATCGGATGGGGCTCGAGCGGGGTTCTGGTGAGTGTAGGCGAGTCGGCCGGCGTAGGTGATGGCGCTGATGGCAAACATTGCGGCGGTGAGCAGCAACCAGCGGTTGAGATAGGGCTCCTGGGTTTGTCCGGTGGCGTTGAGATAGGACTGATGGCCCTGTTGGATGATGCCGGGGAAGAACAGCAGGAACAGTAAGCCGGTGCCCAGGAGCGGCACCCGCAGATGGTTCACCGCCGGAACACGCGTTGGAGTTCTGCCCGGCCCTGGCCAAAGGCTGCGCAGCCCGGCGGAGAGAGAGCGGTCGGCCAGCGCGTAGAGGGGGAACAGCACCAGGTCGTGGGCGATGATGGCGCCGAGGAACCACAGCGTGATGGTGGGCCACGAAGGATCAGAGCTGGTCTGCAGAGCGGCGTAGCCGGCGAGGGCGAAACAGCCTAGCAGGGCCAGCAGGTGCAGGGGGTGGGCGCCGTAGAAACCGCGGATACGAGCTAGGACGGTATACATGTCAACTGCTACCGGAAGTCGATGGAGCGCACCCATTTGGTGTTGTGCACACCGGGCAGCGCGGGAACGATGATGCGGGCGGGATAGCCGTGATCGACCGACAGTTCGGCACCGTTGACCCGTAGAGCGAGCAGGGAGTCGGGATCAAGCACTTGGTTCGCCGTCAGCGTGGCGTGGTTGGAGCCGCCCGCCTTCTCCAGTGAACTCACTAGCGCCGCCCGGAAAGTTGCCACTCCGGTGAGTGCGGCGAGGTCAGCCAGCCGCACCCCGGTCCAGGTCTGGGTGGTGGACCAGCCTTCGACGCAGGCGATGGGCAGGGTCGCAGTGTGTTGCGGCATGGCCGCCAGCGCCGCCCGGTCCAGGGTCACCGGGTGGGGGCCGCCGCTGAGTGAAAGTCTCCACCCGGCGCCGATGTCGGCCGGGGTGATCGCTGCCGCGCTGGCGGTGCGGTTGATCTGGAAGTCGTTCGGCCCAATGCCGATCGAGCGGCCGCGGGGCAGCAGCAGCGCGGTGCCTCGCACGCCGTCGAAGGTCTGCCCGACGGTCAGGACCGCAACAAGCAGTGAGCCCCCCCCGACCACTGCCAGCGCCCCGCGCCGGCTCACTGTCGCCGGGGCCGGGTTGGTGGCAACCAGCCCGTCGGCATCGGGTGGCTCCGGGCGGGTTTGAGCCAGGGAGGTGTGCAACTCGGTGCGTAGCGAGCGGGACCGCAGGCTGGTGATCATGCGGGGCAGCTTGACGGCCGCGTGCATCACGAACCCGGCGATGAACACCCAGGCGCCGTAGTAGTGCCCGGTGTAGAAGCTGAAACCGAACAGGTAGTCGTATTGGATGTTCAGCACTCCGGTGGCGATCTCGAAGAGGATCCCGCCGACGAGCATCAGCAGCGACAGGCGTTCCAGTACTTGAGCCGCCGAGCGGGCCGGTGGCCAGCTGAACAGCTTGGGCACCACCGACCACAACTTGGCCAGCACTACCGGGATGATCACCAACCCGAGGCCCACATGGACTCCCTCGGTCAACCGGAACAGCCACGACGGGCGGGTGGGCCAGTCGAATTGCGGCAGCTGAAGCCATCCGACATGAACTGGTTGCGCCTGGCCGAACTGCGGGCCGTAGGCGATGTAGTCGAGCAGCCCGGTGATGATGACCAGGGGCAGCAATGCCAGTAGAGCTGCGCCGAACACCGAGGTCAGCCATGGTCCACGTATTGGGCTACGCCAGGCCCGGATCCGATCTAGGCCCGGCGGTGGATTGCGCTCCAGCCCGCGCCACAGTCGGGCGGGGAATCCGTAGGTGGGATCCTTGTCGTCACTGCTCGGGTCGTCAGCCTTGAGGGACCCTCTTGATCTGATCATCGACGAGACCCTCCTCCAACCCGCCCGGGCCGATCGGATTGTTGAGTTGTTGTGGATGCTCAAACCGAGTTAAGTATAAACTCGACTCCCTTCTAGGGCCTAACTGCTGGCGAATTTATGAGTCAGAAGTTAGGCTCAGCCTTCCGCGTAAGCCTTCTGGAAATGCTCGTCATTATCAACGGATCCATGCATTGATAGCAGAGAGCAGCCTCTCCCTCACCTCGACCGGAGCGGCGGAGGCCCGCACGGCTTGGCGAGAGAGATCGGCGAGGGCCTGGTCGTTGAAACCGTGGATGTTACGCAGAATTTCATATTGTCCGACCAGCCGGGTACCGAAAATCAGCGGATCGTCCGCTCCCAACGCCACCGGAACCCCGGCCTGCTGAAATGCAGTGACCGGAAGCTGTGCTAGTGAGGAAAGCACCCCGAGTGGAACATAGGAAGTGGGGCAAATTTCCATAGTGACCTGGCTGCCAGCCAGGATTTCTAGCGTACGTGGGCTACTCGCGGCAGCAATTCCATGGCCTATCCTGTGTGCTCCGAGCAGTTCGACGCATCGGCGTACGTGAAAGTGATCGGAGTAAAACCCGGCGTGAGGTGTCACGAACAGACCCGCATCACGCACGATGTGGGAAGCGGAAACGAAGGTGTCGGGCTGGCCCAGTCGTTCATCGTTGGAAATGCCGAAACCGACAACGCCGCGCTGAGCGTATCGGGTCGCGCCTCGTGCGACATGTTCGGCCCGCTCCGGCGATACACTCCAGCTCACCGCCAGCACTAGACCGATCCCAATGCCGGTGGCCCGGGCTGCATCCTGACACGCGGTTGCCATTACCTCTACCGCTGAGTCCAAGCCGCCGAGCCTTTGTTCATACGAACTTGGATCAACCTGCAGCTCCAACCATCCGGAGCCTTCCGCCGCATCATCTTCCGCCGCTTCCTGGATGATCCTGCGTATATCTTTGGTGGACCGAATCGTTTGCCGCGCGGCATCATATCGGTCCTGAAAATGGGACCAATCTTGGCCGCCGTCGCCCCAGTCGAATTCTTCATTTACCAGTGTGGATGGGAGGCTAATACGGTATTTGTCAGCAAGCTCTCGTATCGTGGCGAGTCGCGCGGAGCCGGTGAGGTGCAGATGGAGATGTGCCTTGGGAAGTGCCCGCAATTCTCGCACGATAGTTATATTAGGCCACCTTGATCTCGGGGGGATCTTGCCGCAGTCGATCCAAAGAGTTAGCCCCCAGCATCAGCACTGCGACCACGAAGGCCGCCGCGCCCAACTCCAATAAGGGGCTGGCCAGTAAGGCCAATGAGGGGGCTATCCAGAAAAGCACAAGCGGTCCCTGGCTGAGGGCGTAAAAGATGACTTGGGCGATCAGACCTGGATAGAGGCCTGCCAACCTCGTTCCAGGACGAAGGTTATTCGCGTCAAAACAAGGTGAGATAGCTCCTGCCCCAACTCCGATAGCGGCGATTCCCGCCGCCGTCCAGACCTCTAACGGCAACATCATCAGGAGCTGCCCGACAGCGGCCTTGGTTATGGCGGCGACTATCAGCAGATTGATCACTCCAACCAGAACCAGGAGGGGAACGATGTAGCTGAGCTTGGCTCGAAGCAGAGTCCAGGAGGATGTCCCGGTCAGAAAAAGCAACCGAATGCCCTGTCCTTCCAGGCCTACCGCGGGCATCGCTAAACTACCACCCACCATGAAAAGGGCAAAGATTGGCATGCTCAATAAACTCCAGCCACCCAAACGGTGACCGCCTCCATAAGAGACAATCACCGGGTAGATCGTTGCACTCAAGAGAGTAGTCAGCAAGCTGGAAAGTCGCTTGACATCCCGTCGGAGCGCTAAAAGGTCCTTTTTGCGTAGCGCCGAGATTGGGCTTACCCCTCGGCGGCTCCCAATTCTCTTCCGGCGATGGGGAGTCGTCACCGCACCGCTCTGGCCATAAACCCCAAGCCCAATTCGGAAGGCCCAGCGGTGAATCCACCCGGCACTGCCGACCAAGGCAATCGCCAACACCCCGGTGGCGGCGAACCAGAAGATCGACTCTCGTCCATCGTGGTGAGCCAGGGTATATATCGTCATTGCCGGCCAGGCAGTCGGTATCCACCCCAACCGATCGCTGGCCGAGACCAGAGCTTGGGTAAAACCATCACCTATCTGACCTTGCGAACTCGAAGAGGTGGTAATCCAGAAATAGACGGCATAGGCAGGTATCGCGAGCAGCGCGGACAAAATACTTGCCAGATCCCGCGCCCGGGAGAGCGGGGCGATGCGTAGCACTCCCGAGAAAACCACCACCGGGAGCGCCACCGCTGAGCCGACCAGCAGGAAGATGGCGACAACGGTTGCCGGATAGTAAACGAGTGGAGCTCCGGCACCCAAGCCATAGCCGGCCAGGAGTGAGAGCTGCACCACGGCGGCAACAGAAGTTGTGCTGCAGATCTTCAGCATCCGAGCGATAAAAACCTGGGTGGTTGAAATCGGAGCGGCAGCCAGGAGTAGAAGCCGTCGATCGCCAAAGAAAGCCTCGATTATCCCGGCAACGCAGAAGATGAGGACGAATAGTGCCAGGGCGGTAAAGCTGGCAATAAGAATTATCGGCGACCGGTTATTGGAATGCCCGAGGGAAAATCCAAAGCGAAAGACGGGATAGAGGATGGCCAGCCCCACGGCGATCAAAATAAGCAGTTGGAATCGCGATCGGCGCTGTGAGCCTCCCCCATGTCGCAGCTGGTTCCACCAACCGCGGAGATCAGCCTTGATTAACGTGAGCCAGATCATCAGGCCATCTGGTCGGCATCCACTGGAGATGCCTCGCTCTCGGTTAGCTTGAGAAAGAGGTCCTCCAAGCTGGCTCCATCGATTCCTACTCCGGTCCGCAGCTCGCTCAGGGTTCCAGTAGCTACCACCTTCCCCTGATCGATAATTGCCAATCGGTCACAGAGCTCTTGGGCAATCTCCAAAACGTGGGTCGATAGGATGATCGCTCGACCCTGGGAGGCCAGCTCTTGGAGTAATTCTTTGACCTGTCGAGCTGCCCGGGGATCGAGACCGTTGGTCGGCTCATCGAGCAGCAGAACCTCCGGTTCGTGAATCAAAGCCGAAGCCAGGCCGATCTTCCGACACATTCCGTGGC
>JBOHUW010000100.1:0-6233 GCA_050734895.1 Candidatus Dormibacteraceae bacterium
TGCTGCCTCATCCCTGAGGTGCCGCTGGCCTCTAGGAAGCGAATCGGGTTATTCAGCCAAACGTCGGCTCCTTGGACCAACAATCCGGCTATCTCCAGGTCGTAATCGGGGAGGAAAACAATCCCTGGCTGGCCCCAGGCGGTCTGGACCACCTGCTGCAGAATCGCCTTTCCCGCCTCGTCGGCCGGATGGGCCTTGCCGGCGAAGATCAGCTGCAGTGGTCGCTCTGGATTCTCCAGCAGCCGGTTAATTCGCTCTCGGTCTTGCAATATTAAACCGGCTCTTTTGTAGGGGGTGAAGCGGCGGCCGAAGCCAATGGTTAGAGCCTCGGGATTCAGTGGCCGCCGACTCTCGCCTTTGGAGTTAGCGAATTCGATTAGGCGGGAGCGCAAAGTTTGATGACAGCTCCACAGCTCGGCGTTGGGGATATCGAGCACCCCTGCCCACTCGGGCGCCGCTGGGTCCAGCTCCCACCAACGGGGGTCGACGTATTTAACGAGGAGGGCCTGTAGCTCGGGAGCCACCCAGGTGGGAAGGTGAACTCCGTTGGTTACAGATCCTATTGGCACCTCGGCCTCCGGCAGTTCCGGCCACGCAGCCTGCCAGATTCGCTTGGAGACTTCTCCATGGAGCTGACTTACTCCGACCGAACATCCCGCAGTTCGGAGTGAGATGTAGGTGGTGCAGAGATACTCCTGCTGATTCCTGGGGTGATGTCGACCGAGGTCGCAGAATTCCTCGGTCGAGAAACCAACCTCCCGCAGGTAGGGGCCCAGCACATTCTCGACCAGCAGTGGAGCGAAGTAGTCGCTGCCCGCGGCAACTGGGGTGTGCGTGGTGAAGATGAGCTCACTCGAGGCCTGCTGTCTGGCCGATTCCAGATTGAAACCCTGCTGGTGCAGCTCCCGAATCCGTTCCGCAGCGATAAGGAAGCCGTGCCCTTCGTTCATATGCAGCACAGTGTCGGAATGGCCGAGAGCACGTACGGCTCGCAGGCCGCCGATGCCGAGGGCGATTTCTTGGGCCAAGCGACGGTGGGGTTCGGGAGTGTAAAGTTGGTCGGTAACGCCGCGCAGGTGGCCAGGGTTGGCTGGAATATCGCTATCCAGAAGAAGGAGGGGTATGCTGCCGACTTGGGCCTGCCAGACGGCCAGCCGCAACTCCCCGAGAGCCATTGGAGCGGCTATCTCGAGCGGCTGCTGCTCGCGATCCATTACTCGGGTCACCGGCAGCTGCTCAAAATCAGCGTTATGGTAAATCTCACGCTGCTGACCACTCTCATCCAGCTTTTGGTGGCCAAAGCCCTTCCGATAGAGCAGTCCCACTCCGATCAGTGGCAGCTCCAACTCGGCAGCCGCCTTGAGATGGTCGGCAGCCAACACTCCGAGGCCGCCGGAGTAGATCGGTAACTCCGGGCGGAGACCGAACTCCATGGAGAAGTAGATAACCTTCGGAAACTTCACTTTTTTAATTAATGAGCCATACAGACGCCGGTTGGTTTATCTGCTGGCCGGTAGCTCGCTTCGACGTCAGGGGTAATCGTACCTGAGGTAGGTGAGGAGAGGACAAAAAGGTAGCCAGCACAACCGGTCGATTTATCAAAGGTAACATCCCGATGGGGAGTGGGGGGGTAGGCTTCGAAGGCGTCGGAGATGCAGCGAGTTTGAAATCCACAGCTGTCAAACTGCGTCCACTGGTGAAAAGTGAGGAAGTAGAGCGATACCGGCACCGTAGCTTGGTAGCTGACATGGAAAGAAAAGGTGTCGGGCACTCCGCCGACTCTAACCTGACCTGGCCCTACTGTGCAGGGGCCACCACAGCTGTTCCAGATCGAGAGGGTGGGGTTGGTGGCCTTGGTATTCAAATCCTTCACCTCTCCCTGAAGGGAAGCGATCTGCGTGTGCATCTGGGAGATTTGCTGATTCGTCTGGTCATTATTTCTTTTGGCTTGAGCGAGTGCGGTTTCGGCATCGCTCGCTTCTTGGTGCCACCGAGCGGCGTTGTAAAGCAGGGTGGCCGAGAGGACCACTGCCATCAGCACAACTATAGTTAGGATTTTGGAGAGTAACTGTGATGAGGGATTTTTGAGTATGGAATGGCTCTCGGATTCGATCAACGCTTTTTCTCTTCCCCCTTTTTACCGGGTCAGGCTTGATAGAATTCTCCTAAATCCTGAATAGTGCGGGAGTAGCTCACCTGGTAGAGCGCAACCTTCCCAAGGTTGAGGTAGCGGGTTCGAGCCCCGTCTCCCGCTCCAGACTTCAATTTCAAGTTCAGGGGCAGCGTTTCCTAAGCTCTTCTTCTACTTAGATGACAGATTGCCTAACTCCACCTCGACGAGGGGTCCGCGATTGGCTGACCCAATAGAAATCTCGACATCCCTATTGGTACTTGTCACTCCATCTGGCCACCTCGTAGTATGCATAGCGATGACCTCAAGTAAAACCAGCAGAAAGCCAGTCGGCCTGCCTCTGGCCGATCTAATCTATCTGCGGCGAAAACAGATAGGTTTAACCCAAGAGGCGTTGGCCCTACGATTGCAGAAAGCGGCCATCGACAGTGGATCCTGGTCCGGAGCCACCCCCCAACTCATCCACCGTTATGAACTGGGCGCTACCCCACGATTAGACAGCGTGGCCTGGCTCTCCACTGCGCTTCACCTTTCTCTACATATGCTGCAGGATCTGGCACGACAGCAACGAGCCCAACTGGAAAACACTAATTTACCGCAGAGAAATCCCACGGCGGTAGATTCGCAAACAGGAGTTGGAGGAGAAGTGGAAAGACGTGAATTTGCCAAAGTAGGTTTTGGAGGTGCGCTCGGGGTTCTGCCCGGTGTGGATTTGGAGCGGCTTAATTCGGTTCTCACCGGAACCCGGATGGACACTCAGAGTTTAGATCAGTTGGCTATGGTGACTGATGGCTTCATGCGGCGGAGCTGGAGCGTTAATCCGCAATCCATCCTTCCCGCGGTAGGGGGTCACTTCGGTGGCTTCGGCAATATCCTGCTCGGGGTTCCCCCACCCCTCTCCGCTCGTGCCCATTCTATGGCGGCTGAGGTTGCCTTCTTAGCCGGCTATCTTTCACTCAAAAGTGGATTATCGAGCGATACAGATTTCTTCTGGCAGGCTTCCGAGCGGATAGCTCAGAGCGCCGGTGACACCAAGCTCCAATGCATAATATTAACCATTCAAGGCTGGCAAGCATACGACGAAGGACAGTTAGCCCAAGCCAAGATGATATTTCGTAACGCCCAATCAGTCCTTGGGGCAAATCCTGACCCAGCGATAGCCGCCCTTGTCTATTCATCACACGCCTACCCACTTGCGGCTACCGGCCAAGAACAATCCGCTACCAAGAACATTCAAACAGCTGATCGTTACTTGAATCGGATCCCCGGAAATGACACCTGGCTCTATATCCTGGAGAGCATCCGTGACGAGGTGGATATAGCCCGAGGTTGGCACCTCTTCTACCTTCAGCAGTACAAGGAGTCAGCTCAGACTTTTGAACAAGTTTTGGGACGAGTCGATCCCACCTGGAAAGCCCAGCAGTCTTGTCTTCTGGCTGACCTAGGTTCGGTGTATGCCCAACAGGGAGAAGTCGAGCACTCCGTCCACGCCTTCAGCAAAGCTCTCGGTATGGCCCACGAAGCTGCCGCGCCCCTCTATGCACAACGAACAGCGGGAATGCGAAAGCAGTGGCTGGGCAAAAACGATTCTCCTACTGTTCAGCGTCTAGACGAGGAGTTTCTATCCTCCAATCACCGCGCAGGTCAGTCAGGCTGCTTTTGAGATCGCGACGAGGAGGCTAGCCCTTGGGGAGGGCCCCGATCTGGGTTAAGGCATCAGTGAGCCATGCTGGCACTCGCTGAGGTCGGGCTGACAGCGGCTCGAGAAATCCATGTGTGGTCGAGCCCAACAAAAGTGGAACTCGATCCTGACGGCGTTGAACCAAGTAGGAAAAAGTAAGCTTCGCTGCCGTGACAGCTGAGCAACGAAGATGTACGAGGATGAAGTCTCGAGGCCTGGCGGGCTGCAGGTAACGCATTTGGAGTTCAACCACGGGTGCAACTATTCCCAACTCCTCAAGGTTTTCCTTCCCGCCAACTTCGCAGACCCAACCCGCCCGAGCCTCCTCAAGGTAAGGGAGATATCGTGAGTGATGAACAATGCCCATGGCATCAGCATCGGCCAGACGGATCTGATATTCGACAACGTACGGATAATCGGACGGGTCTCGACTTTCTGCTGTATCTCCTCTCATATAGCCTCCTTCATCGAGCCAAGAATGTAACGAATTCGACCAAGCATGGCATATAGCTAGGCTGGGTGCGTAGTATATTTTGGTGTCCGGCCTTCACCTGCCTCCGCGGACGGACCCTCGCTGGATCATTCTCGCTTCCAGTGCGATTGATCTCTGCCTCGTACTGGCCAAGCTTGTCCTCGGCCTGCTGACGGGCAGCCTTGCCTTAATCTCGGACGCCGCCCACTCTGGTCTTGATCTCATTGCTTCGATCCTTGCTTTTCTCGCCGTTCGGGTGGCGCGGAAGCCGGCTGACCAGGAACATCCTTATGGGCATGGCCGCGCCGAGAATCTGGCCGCCTACACCACTGGTATTCTCCTGCTGCTGGCCGCTGCGGTCATTGCCTACGAAGCCGTCCACCGCTTGCGCGAGATTGGTCTGGTTCCCGTGGAAGCGAGCGTGGCATCGCTCGTCTTCCTGGTCGCAGCGCTCTGTTTGGAGGCCTGCCGGGCGACGATCTTGCGCGCTTTTGGCCGAGTCACGGGCAGCCCTGGGCTGATGGCACTGGCTACCGATAAGGTGGCGGATCTTTTCTCTGTCGCGGGCGTGTTAGGTGGTTTGGTCCTGGTCCGCCTGGGAATTTCGAGCGTCGATTCCATTGCCGCGCTCTTAGTGGCGGGGCTGATCGCGGGGGCGGCCATCAGACTGCTCAAACAGTCGGGTGACATCCTCATCGATCGAGCCGCGACTTCTGCCAGCAGGGTGGTCATTCTGACGGCGGCTGGGATAAAAGGAGTGCGCGAGGTGCGTTCGGCCCGGGTCAGGCAGGTTGGCTCCCAGCTGATGGGAGACGTCCTGGTGACCGGGAGCCCCACGCTCTCGCTGGAGGCTGTGCGAGGCGTCACTCGGCGCATCGAACAGGCGGTTGCCGAAAAACTCCCTAATCTGGAGCTGACCGTGATGGTCGAGGCCGGCGGCGATCCCAAGCGGTTGGTAGAGCGGGTGCATGCGACAGCCGCTCGAAACGGTTCGTTCCAGGATCTGCACGACGTCATCGTGGAGCGTGAGGCCGACGAGAGCCTGCATTTGAGTCTGCATGCCAAGCTGCCGGGTGGCATGAGTATGCGCGAGGCAGCCCGGCTGATCCGAGGCTTCGAACAGGAGCTCGAGTCGGAGTTCCCGGAGGTCTCCCGGGTAGATATACACCTCGAGCCGCTGGAACCGGATCTGATCCACGGTCGCAACGTCACGGAACAGCATTCGGAGCTGGTAAACCAGATCAGGTGTCTGGTGAACGAGGATCCGAGGGTAGAGGAGTGCCAGGATATCGAGTTGAGCTCTCGGCAGGGGGAAATCACAGCCCATGTCTCGGTGCGGGTCCCCGACGATCTATCCCTAGATCAGGCCCATCGCATCGCCAGCCAGCTCGAGGAGCTACTGCGCCAGGCCGTCTCCGTTGATCGTATAGTCGTGCGTTCCATCGCCTAGCGTGACCGCAACCAGCCGAAGTTCACGTAACTTGACTCAATTCGATGTACCGGCTTACAATACCTCCAGGCATTGTTGGCGAAATCCCGAGAGGAGGTCTGGCATGGCTGGTGAATTTCAACAGGCGAAGCGGCCTATAAGCGCGCTGCTAGCAGGTCCTTACGGCCATCCATATCATCCCATCTTGGTTACTATCCCGATTGGGGTCTGGGTGGCCAGCTTCATCTTCGACATCGCCTCTCGTGTGGTATCGGGGCCGGCATTTCTGGCTCAGGGGTCCGAGTGGTTGATTGCGGTGGGGGTGATCGGTGCGTTGATAGCCGCCAGCGTCGGATTCCTGGACCTCTTGGTGATACCGAAAGGCACCCCAGCGTTTCGGATCGCTCTGATCCACATGGCTCTGAACCTCACGGTAACGGTTGCTTACGCCGCTAACTTTCTCTGGCGGCTTGGTGACTATGCGCATTCGGGCGGTGTGGAAGGAGGGATGATTTTGCTA
>JBOHUW010000101.1:0-6156 GCA_050734895.1 Candidatus Dormibacteraceae bacterium
ATCCTAGGTTGTTGAGGAGAAAAAAGCTAGAGCGGCTGTAAAGAAACCCGGCTCGACTGACGCTACTGCTCAGTAAGTTACTTTCAATCCCAGCCCATCAGGCAACTTTTCATTCACCGGAGCGCGAGAGCGAGTAAGCAAATCATGACCGCCACATCCTTCCTGAAGCTAGAACATCAAGGTCGAGGTGCATTGGCAGATTTTCTAGGTAGCTGCGTTGTTGTTCCGCCCGAATAGTATCCGTCCCCAATGCTTGCTTTGCCTTCTGAAGCAAAGCGTCATCGCTCTCTATTGCCGTTCGCCTAATCACGTACGTATAGTATTAATGCCCTGGATTCTGGGTCGGTGGTGGCCTGAGCTCAGGGGACGACTTTCAATCCCAGTTCATCGAGCAGCTTTTTATCCACCGTAGAGGGAGAGCGAGTAAGCAAATCCTGACACTTCTGGTTTTTCGGGAAGGGAACGACCTCCCGGATGCTGGAGATGCCGGTGAAAAGCATCAGCATTCGCTCCAAGCCCGGGGCGATTCCTCCATGCGGTGGACAGCCGCTGCGGAAGGCTTCGACCATATGCCCGAACTGCTGATCGACGACCTCTCGAGAGTAGCCGACCATGCCGAAGGCGTGGTAGAGGGTCTCCGGATCGCTGTTCCGAATCGCCCCGCTAGAGAGCTCCATTCCATTGCAGACCAGGTCGTACTGCCAGGCGCGAATATCCAAGGGATCCATCTCCCTCAGGGCCGCCAATCCACCCTGGGGCATCGAGAAAGGGTTGTGCGAGAACTCAATTGCTCCGCTCTCCGAGTCGCGTTCATACATCGGAAAGTCGGTTACCCAGAGGAAGAGGAGGGTGTTGGGATCGCGTAGCTTAAGTCGATCGCCAATCTGGTTACGAAGCGCATTCAAGGCCACATCGATTCGCTCCCGCGGACCGGCGCAGAGCAGCAGTAGGGAGCCATTCTCCGCCGCAAGCAGTGAGCGGAGGTGCTCGCGCTCGGCCGGCTCCATCGCCGAGGCCAGCGAGCCGCGCACCTCATCGTCCTGCCAGGCCAGCCAGGCCAGACCGGTCACCCCCGACTCCTGGGCCAAGGCTCGGAGCCCTTCAATCTCTCGCCGGGAGAAGGCAACGGCTCCTCCGGGGATGGTCAGAGCACGAACCGCCGAACCGGTGGCGACCGCCTCACGGAGAAAACGCACGCTGGAATCGACGAAGTGCTCGGTGAGTGTACGCAGCTCCAAGTCGAAGCGGAGATCGGGCTTATCGCTGCCAAAACGTTCGATCGCCTCGTGGTACTTGATCCGGCGAAAGGGGCGGAGCAATTTCAGGGCAGAGAACGATTCCGCGATTTCACTGATCGCCGCCTCCACCTCGCACAGGACGTCTTCCTGTTCCACGAAGGCCATCTCCAAATCGAGCTGGTAAAACTCTCCCGGAGAGCGATCGGCGCGCGCCGCCTCGTCACGGAAGCAGGGGGCGATCTGGAAATAGCGGTCGACGCCACTGGCCATCAGCAGCTGCTTCCACTGCTGGGGGGCTTGGGGAAGGGCGAAGAACTGCCCAGGGTGGAGGCGGGAAGGGATTAAAAAGTCCCGCGCCCCCTCCGGGCTGCTGTTGGAGAGGATGGGGGTGTGCACCTCGGTGAAGCCACGACCGGAGAGACTCGAGCGGATGCTCTGGCAGAGACGATCACGCTCGACCAACATCTGACTCATCCGGGGACGCCGAAGGTCGAGGTAGCGGTACTTGAGGCGAAGCTCCTCGCTGGCCGCCGGTCCCTTCTCAACCAAGAAGGGGGGCGGGGAGGAGAGGGCCGAGATGACCTCCACGCCACTGGCCAAGACCTCGATCTGACCGGTCGGGATCTCCAGATTCTCCTGCCCTTCCGGCCGAGTCCGCACCATCCCTTCAAGCGAAAGGACGGCCTCGAAATTCAACGCCTGCAGCCGGGCAAAGAGTTCCTCGCCAACTTCCCCCGTCTCGATCACGACTTGGGTAATCCCGTAGAAATCGCGCAGATGGAGAAACATCAGCTGGCCGTGATCGCGACGGGCGGAGAGCCAACCTGCCAAGCGAACCGTGGATCCGACGTCCTCTAATCTCAGCTCGCCACAGCGGTGGCTGCGGTATCGATTGGAGGGTAGTTGAAAGCTACAACTCGGGATCGATGGGAATTCGGGGATGGCGGTCTTCAAGCGGCTAACCATTACAGGGATATAATGCCTCTCGCCTCAGCTCTACTGCGGGAACAAACGATATGTCAGCGAGCGCGAGTGATGAGTGCATCACCAGCACGTATGGCCTGTTTCATTCGCTCTCAACGCTCAACTCCAGCACCAGGCTTCCCATCAACGACAGAGATGATCACGTCAGGGCCCAGAGCGACTTGTAGTTTCATAACGACGATGATGGGGAAGCCGGGAGCGGCCGGGCTAATTCCGAGATCAATAAACTTAAATCGCCACCCTTATGTAATCTCCCCGGCTGATCGAATCAGGGATTCGCAAACCATCGGTCTTGAGCCCATCTATATGCATGGTTATCGCCTCCCGCATGCTTTCCAGAGTTTCTTCAGGGGTGCGGCCGGTAGCTACGCATCCAGGCAAATCCGGGGAATAGGCCCCATAGTTTCGCGACGTGCGCTCCAGAACTACCAAATATTCGATTAAATTACTCTCTGTCATCACTTCAGTCTCGCTTGTTTAAGAATACTCCGCCATAAACCAGGTGGCAAATCATCGCTGGGTTTACCGGCGATTGTCACCCGACCAGGCTTAATCGGATGTTTGTATTGGCGATGACTGCCTCTTTGAGTTACCAAACACCAACCCTCGCCCTCTACAAGCTTAATTGCGTCTCGTACTTTGTGGATCATAGAATTAGTTGCTTCAGCTCAAGGCGTAGATCGAGAACGAAGCGGAGAGGGCATTGAGCATAACTCCATAGATGTGGTGATTAACCCAATGCAGTTGGCTGATATTAGGCTTATAAATCAAATCTCGGGGATAAGCTGAACCCAAGGTAGCCACATTTCCGGTAGCGGTCGACATTTGGAAAGCTTGGGGAGGGTTATCGTAGGTGCCAGTTCCCAAACTAATTACCGAATCACCATCAATGCTCACCGGAACTCCGGTTATCGTTGCTCCCAGCCCCTTTGACCACCTCTCTCGGCCACTGGTGAGATCAAAAGCCACCAGCCGGTTAGTGTCCCGGATGCTGGTGACGGGGGTCGGAGTAGTTGTGGTAACCAGGGTGTTATCCGAGACTACGGTGTGGTAGATCCGATGATCGGCACCGTTCGCCGAAACGGTGGTGTGCATATCCAAACTTCCCCAATCGCCCTGTTCGGGGAGGCTTTGAATGCTCCCCTGGGGGGTTAAGGCGAGGTATTTACCATCTCCCGCGCCATCGGAGCTTTCAGGAATCGCAACCACCACCGGGCTGGCTGCGACCAGACTGATTCCGTTGACAATCGATTCCGGCACCAGCTGGGAGGGGAGATCGATGCTGGCGGTGGGATTGCCCTTGGAGTCCAGCTGAAGAATCTCTCCACCCTGGGCCCCACAGCTGTAAAGCACGACTATTCCGGTGGATTTAGTCAGCATGTCGGTTGCTTGGCAGGCCCCATTTTTTAGATCGGGAGCAGCCTTGGGATGGAACCAGAGCTGATTTCCGGTGGCGACATCGACGCCGGCTAGATTGCCATCTACTGCCACCGCCACCGTTTGCCCAGCCAGCTCGGGGTGCGCGGTGGCCGGAGCAGCGTTGGGATCCTGGAGGGTGGTGGCCAGCCAGCGGAGATGACCGGTATGGAGATCGACCAGAGAGAGACCGGTGCACTTAATCTGTGGGCTGCCCGTGGCATTTGAGCTCTCCTGCCCAAAAGTGATCGCTCCCATACCCTGCTGGGTGGTGGTGCTCATACCGCAAAAATAGTTCGATCCCGGGCTACCGCTGGGGCCTCCAGGTGGGGAAGTCTGCCACCTAACTTGTCCCCTCTTTTGGTCAAGGGCAACCAGCCGATTT
Source organism: Candidatus Dormibacteraceae bacterium (assembly GCA_050734895.1). Classification (GTDB taxonomy): domain Bacteria; phylum Chloroflexota; class Dormibacteria; order Dormibacterales; family Dormibacteraceae; genus JBOHUW01. Next base: position 4,024 of record JBOHUW010000101.1, read on the forward strand.
CGATCGGCAAAGACTACTACCCCATCGCTGGCCCAACTCCCCAGCGCCACCTGATCAACGACCTGATGGCTGGCGGCAGGGACGGTGTACTGCCAGTCAACCTTACCGCTCAACAGATTGCCGCCAGTGAGGGGCAAAAGCAGGCTTTGTAAAATGCCGAACTTGGGCAACACGCCGAGTACGGCTATCAACAGTAATCCGGCCAGCAGGCCGATAGCTAAACGCCGGCGGAGGCGCGGATTCGCTTCCCGATGCGTCACCCAGGGCTGATCCAGAGGTTTGGCGGAGCGGTTGGGAGAGGGCATTGGCCCGAAACTTGAAGGTATGTCCTGAGGATGGGCCTCCTCCCCAGCCATCTTCCCCTGCCAGGGGGGAGCGGAGGATAGGTGAGGAGGAGGCTCTCCGTGGCGCGGCGGGGTAGTGGGAGTTGGGGCCGGCGGGAATGGAGTTGACCGGGGAGGAGCCGGGGCGGCAGGGGGGGGCGCAGAAGCGGTGAGCGGGGGAGCGGAGGTGGCCTCTGAGGCCATGTTTGGCAGTACCCCAGTGGTTGATACTCCGCCCAAGGGACGGGGCGGAGGCATCCACCGGCCCTGGTCGATCTGTCCCCCGCTCTTGCTCACAGCTTCGATTATCTTCGTTCAGAGGGGGTGCCAGCAGAGCCATCTGCATCATAAATTTCAGATAACACCTCCTAAACGAAGGAATCACCATCCGAGAGGCGGATTATCTCCTGGTTGTCAACATGCAATCGATCGGCAGCAGCTTGCTGATCGATAAGGCCATGATCATAGGCTCGCAGCACAATTCTGGCTACCGCAGCCGGCATTCGCACCTCACGGCCACGTTCTCGCACCAGGGTATCGACCAGCTGGAGCAGCCGGAGACGACGCGCCAGAGAGGTATGTTCCCCGGCCTCGATCTGTTTTTGTAGAGTCCTTTGGGCGTTCGGCTTGATGCGCTGACAGGCACTGAGACGATAGAGGGCTACCTGGCAGCTGACGCCGTAGCAGGCGGCAAGGCGGACCAGCGTTTCCAGATCGAGTTCGGGATCATTATGTCGTTGGAGCCACCAATCCACACCTATCCGGGGCAGAAGAATCTCGGCGGCGAAATTGTTGGCAGCAATCTCGGAGTCATCCCTTACGTGAAGATCGATCTGCCGATCGACGGCGGTTTCGACCCCCAGGCAGTGGTGACCATACTCGTGAGCGAGAGTGAATCGCTGGCGTACCGGGTGATGGGAAGAGTTAAGGAGGACCATTGGAAGCTCTTCCCGCAGCTGATACACGCCGGCCAGGCCATCACTACCCAGCTGAACCAGGCTGACGTACAAACCGGCACGTTCCTCCAGGGTCCGAAGGAGATCGGCAATCGGTCCACGATCCCCCAATCCCAATTTGATGCGTTCGCCCTCGGCAATCTGCTCGGCTTTGCTCACAAGAGTTCCTCCAACGCTTTGATGGCCAAGATTTGATGAGACAGCATTTCAAATGTTTCCAACCCTCGGCGTAGAGATTGGTCACTGGCCCCACCCGCCCGCAGCAACGCCTGAGAGGGAGCTTGTCGGCGTAACAACTGATCGGGATTGATGGATAGAAGATCGGCCAAGCGATAGAGCTCCCACGCACTTACACTCCGTTGCCCGCGTTCGATTCGGCTCATCGCCGGCTGATCGATGCCCAGCCTAGTGGCAGCTTCTCCCTGACCTATTCCCCGCTCTCGGCGAAGTTGGGCCAACAATTCACCCAGCTCTCGACTAGAGCGGTAACCACTCTCCCGGACAGCTGGAATTGGCTCCTCCATGGCCGCAAGAATAGCATAGCCGCGACGACAAATCCGGTTAAGTTATGCGAAAATCACATATTCAGGCCGCGAGGTCTTCGATTATGTTGCACATTCGAGCCTGGCTGATCCAGTAGGCAACCATGGCCGACGAGGGAGTGAGGGTGGGATCAAGGACGGCGCTGAGTTGGCGGTGTAAGGGGATCACCTCGCTCGCTTGCAGCTGGGAAAGCGTGGTTATTCCCAAGCGGCGGACAGTGGGGAGTGCACGCTCCATTCCGGAGATTTCCAACATCGAGCAATGATGGCCAAATTCAAGCAGGCGATCGGGGGAAATCCCGGATCGAGCAG
>JBOHUW010000102.1:0-6153 GCA_050734895.1 Candidatus Dormibacteraceae bacterium
AAGCTACCCGGGTCTTGCGGATAGCGTCTAAAATCGAGGTTTTACCGTGATCTACATGTCCCAGCACGGTCACGATCGGCGGCCGGGGCTTGAGCTTGCTCGGATCCTCGTCAGCCAGCGAGAAAAGCTCGGCTCGAGTGGTTACCACCACCCCATCTTCACTTGCGCCTTCGGTTGAAACCAAATCCTCCGAAGCCACTGCCTCGATCTGAAAGCCGAAGTCATCGGCCACAATCTCTGCCGTAGCGAAATCGATGACCTGATTCATATGGGCCATAACCCCACTCTGCATCAGCTTCTTGATCACCTCGACCGGGCTGAGTTGAAGGAGTGCCGCCAATTCCTTAACCGTCAGGGAGGGCGGCAACGCTACCAAGCGCTGCTCACCGTTGGACTCGGGCTCTACGGTCGCCACCGCCGCCGATCGGAACTGCCCTCGGGCAGCCTCGATCGCCTTCGGAACCAGCGGGGCCGAGGCATTTCGAGTCAGCCTTCGCTGGGTGAGGAAGTTGAGTAGCTCCCCATGACTGATGTTAAGTTCGCGAGCCAGTTCCTGTGCTTTCATATTGGAAGCTTGAGTTTACCCGGCGAGTCCTCTCCGCTGTCGCCATCACCCAATTCCGCAACGATAATCATTGATGAACCATGGAGCTTATGTAGGTTCCATGGACGGCCATGCGTTCAGAACGGGAAGTTTACAGAACGGTCGCAGAAAAAAGCAATGAGCCGAAAAGCTGCCCTACCCGCCCCTCCATTCTCAGCAGTCAGGTGATGGGCAACTCAATAGTTCGTGGCGTGATCACGAAATTCACGAACTCCAACATTCTCTAGCGAAGACGAATAATGTTGGGTCTGATTTTATCGGGCGAGGCAAGCCTAGCCCGATAAAATCAGGTCGTCTTCCTTATCCGTCGGGTGTCAACTCTTTCAGCTCCAGCCACACTGCTTCCTCCACCCGAGTTCGCAGAGAGCGCGCTGCCGACCGCTGGCGTCGAGCCAACTCCCAACAGGCCGGATCAGAGTGAAGGTAGGCCCCTCGACCTTGGCCTTCTCTCGCCCAATCGATCACCACCTGTCCCGATTTAGCTCGGCAGAGGCGGATCAGCTCGCTCTTATTTGCGATCTGTCGACAGCCGATGCAGGTCCGCTGGGGGGCTGAATTGATCAGTCGGCCGCCTTAATGTCCACCCGCCAGCCGGTCAAGCGGGCCGCCAGGCGGGCATTCTGGCCATCTCGCCCGATGGCCAATGAAAGCTGATCTGGGGGCACCCAAACCGTCGCCCTCCGTCCCTCATGGTCGAACTCCACTCGGCCGACTCGAGCCGGGCCCAGCGCGGCAGCAACAAATCGCTCGGGGTCCCTCTCGTAGGGCACGATGTCAACGTGTTCGGGCCCCAGCTCGGCCAGGAGAGAACGATGCCGAATTCCCTTCGGTCCGACACAGGCCCCCACCGGATCGATACCCGGCTCCGAGGCGGACACCGCCACCTTGGTACGTAGCCCCGCCTCACGAGCCACCGATTCAATGCGAACCAATCCCGAGTTGATCTCCGGCACCTCGGCTTCCAAGATTCGCAGGACGAAACTCTGGCTCGCCCGAGAGACCTTAACCTGAGCCTGTCGCTGCGCAGGGTTGGGCTCTAGAATGACTACGGTAATCGGACTCCCCACCCGAAGCTCCTCCCCGGGAATCTGCTCTTCCGGAGGCATCCATCCCTCCATTTTGCCCAAAGCAACATACACCGATCCCCGCTCAATCCGATCGACCAGCCCGTTGGAGAGCCGTCCCTGATACTCCTGCGCCTCACTCAGCGCTCTCTCCCGCTCCAACTCACGGAGTCGACCCAACACCGCCGAACGAGCAGTCTGGGCGGCCAGCCGGCGAAACTCCTGAGTGGGCAGTGGGACCTCCTCCACCGTCTGATCCTCGTGCTGCCGCCGGGCCCATATTTCCATCTCCCCGCTCTGTGGATCGAGCCGCACCACCACCTCATCGGAGGGATCGAAAGCACGGCAATAGGCCACTGCCAGCGCCGATTCAACACTCTGGAGGAGCTCGCCCATCGGTATATCTACATCTTGACTAAGGGCGGAGAGGGCCGCCAACAGATTGACCTCTTCGGCTTGGCCAGAGACAGAAGATTTGGTGGAGAGCTGACGCATGGCGATTAGAGAGTAGCCACCAAATGGGCCCGAATGATCATCTCCCACTCCACCTGAACCCTCGATTCAACCCTCGAAGAGAGCTGAGTGAGAATTTCGACCCCATTATCGTGAATCTCCACCAGCCGGCCTTCAAGGAGATCGGTTCCGCTTCCGGAGCGATAATGCAGTTTAACCCGCCGACCCAAAAAGCGATCATATTCGGACCGTGAGCGGAGTTCCCGCTCGGCCCCGGGCGAGGAAACCTCCAAGCCATAATTATCCGACACCAGCATCGCTTGACCCAAGAGCGGACCGACCAGCCGCGAGACCTTAACGCAATCTTCATGGGAGATCGGTTTAAGCAGATGGTCAATCACTATTCGCAGCGTACGCCCCCCACTCCCACTCTGCTCAACTAAATACAGCTCATAGCCCAAATGACTAAGAGTCGGGCCAAGCAGTTGGGATATTTTATCCAGCTCCAACGTTGCCATTACCTGCTTACCTTACCGGCCGGAGCCTCCGCCAAACCACCAGCAGCGGGGTTGCGTTGAAGATCGAGCTATAAGTTCCGGAGATGATGCCGATCAGCAGAGCGAGGACAAATCCCCTGATCGATTCACCCCCGAAGAGAAGGAGGGCGATCAGCACCAGGACCACGGTGAAGCTGGTGCTGATCGAACGGGTGAGCGTCTGAATGATACTCAGATTGGCCACCTGCTCAAAGCTGAGCTGGCGGGTGGTGTTTAGGTTCTCTCGAATTCGATCGAAGACCACAATGGTGTCGTGAACCGAGAATCCGACCACGGTCAGCACCGCGGTCAGGAAGTACTGATCAATTTGGCCTAGGTTGGAATTGAATACGCGCCCCAAAATCGAGAAGATACCGGCCAAGACAAAGACGTCATGGAGTAGCGCCAAGAGAGCGCTACCGGCGAACTGGAATCCGGAGCGCCACCCCCCCGGCACCTTGCGGAAGCGGAAGGCGAGATAGAAGAGGATGAGCAGGGAAGCCAACAGCACGGCCAAGAGGGCTGCTTGTACCAGCTCGCCAGCTATAGTCGGCCCCACCTCGTTAACCTGGGCCTGGTTGATTCCGCCCAAATTCTTGGTCAGCCGATCGCGAAATTCCTGCTGCTGTGGCGGCGTGAGGGGTAGGGTGCGGATGATGTAGGTTCCGTTCCCGGCCAGCTGAACACTCGCCTGGCGGTTCTCGGCTACAGCCACCGCCTGCACCTGCTGCACGCTCGGCGGCCGGTTGAAGTGGAGATCAAACTCGGTACCCCCGGCAAAGTCGATGCCCAATAGGAAGCCTTGAGTGATCATCGAGATGATTCCCGGGATGATGATCAGCAGAGAGATCAGAAAGAATAGGTTGCGCCGGCCGATGAAGTCGATCCGCCGTGTCGGGCGGGGAGCAGACACACCCTGATCAGCATTCTCGGGATAAAGCTTAGCCATCATCTCTCCGCCACCCGCGCTAATCCGAGCCAGCTCTGACCCCGGATCCACGCCGAACGATAGATCAGCGCCAACAGGTTGTGGGTCACGATAATCGACGAGAGCAGGCTGACCAGGACACCGACGATCAGGGTTAGGGCAAAGCCCTTGACCGAGCCGCTACCGACCAGATAGAGAACCAGGCTGGTGATCAGGGTTGAGGTATTGGAATCCCGCACCGCCGGCCAGGCCCGGCTCATCGCCACCTCCACCGCCGCCCCCACCCCGCGGCCGCGGCGGAGCTCCTCCTTGAGTCGTTCGAAGATCAAGACGTTAGCGTCCACCGCCATTCCCACGCTAAGCACAAAGCCGGCCAACCCAGCCAGGGTGACGGTAAAGGCAAAAACCTTAAAGAGCATCAACAGAACCCCGGCGTAGAAGAGCAGGGCAATGCTGGCTAGTAACCCGGGCAAGCGATAGAGGGCGATCATGAAGAGAATCACCACCAGCAGCCCGAGCAGCCCAGCGTAGAGGCTGCGTTGGATCGAATCATTGCCCAGGCTGGGATCCACATCGGTGGAGGAGAGGACGGCCAAATTGACCGGAAGGGAGCCTTCATTAAGTGTGTTAGCGAGGTCTTTGGCCTGGTCGGCGGTGAATCGACCCTGGATGACCATCTGCCCGGTGGTAATCGGATTTTCGATCTCCGGATTGAGAATAAATTTACCCCCTTGATAGGTTGGCTGAGCTAGCTGGGGGCCGCGATCCGACCAGTGGTTGACGTCATCCTGGGTTAAATTGAGCCATTCGGCGATCTGCCGCTCCGGGCAAGTCGTCTGAGGACAGGCGTTGTAAGCATCGGTCGAGAGTTTGCCGAAGACCGCCGACCCCGCACTGCTCAGGGTGACGTTGACCACCCAGCCGGTACCCCCGTTAGGGTCCAGGGAGGCGTTGGCCCCGGTCACCATGTCGCTCTTCAGTGGACTGATCTGGGGGCGATAGCCAGCTTCACCGGCCACCGGCTCGATCGTCACGCTGGGATCCTTCACCCAGGTGGTGGTGATCAGCCGCGCCGTCTGACCGATCACCTCGGCCGCCTTACTCGCCGGTACGCCAGCCAGCTCAACCTCAATTCGGTCCTTGCCCGAGGCCTGGACCACCGGTTCATTAACCCCGAGGGCATTGATCCGATGCTCGATCACATTGATTGTCTGCTGCTGGACGGTAGCCGCATCCTGCCCCGGCTGAAGGCCGTTCATCTGAAGCACCAGCCGGCTCCCCCCGGAGAGATCCAGCCCCTTGTGAACAAACAGCGGCCAGCCATTGAAGCTCGGCGGCAGCCCGGGCACACTGCCGGTCAACGGATAGTGATTAATGATTCGGTGCCAATACCCGGCCCCATCGGTCAGGATGGCAAAGAGCAGGATCAGGATGACCGGAAAGCGAATCCACCAGCTGAGAACGCGTTGCAAGACGGAGAAAGTCTAGAGGATTGGGGAGGGATCGTGTCAGTAGCCTACGGGCCAATGTTCTACGGCCACCTCCCGCATTGGAAAGTGTTTCGGGTTGCCGGTTGCCAGGCGTGCTCCAACTCCGAGCGCGGCCGCCGCCACAAGGCAATCGGATTGGCTCAAGGTAATGCCCCGCCCGGCGTAGTCGCGTCTCCAAGCTCCCGCCCGTTCACCTTGTTCACGACCGAGCGGCGCTACGAATAGCCCATTTAGCAATCGATCGGCCGCGGCCCTCTCCTCTGGACGGAGACCCCGCACCACCTCTTCGATATTGATTCCGCAGACAAGCGGCACATCGCGTTGGATATGTAAGTCTCGAATCTTCTGTACAGCTGCACGACCACGTAGTGCATCAATCAGCACGGTAGTATCTAAAAGGACGCGAGCCATGACGGTAACTCACCCAACGCGTCGTAAATCCGCATGTCGCTGAGCTCGTACCCAGGCGGCCGGATCTTTATCCCACTCATGACCTGAATCCGGGATGGAGCCCAATGCAGCCTCAATCTCATCCCACCGTCGCTCATCATCTAACGCTTGCCGGATCGTTCGAGCAATAAAAGAACTGCGCTGGCGACTGCCCATACGCGTATCCATCTGACTGACCAATTCATCATCAAGACTTATGTGCAAACGCATGGCCATAGCTTAGCACAAAATTTAAAATACGACTCAGTCACGCAGCACCCGATTTTGATCTACGAATGCATCAACGTCAGCCCAAAAGCTCTCAGTATCAATCTGGGAAGCATTGGCAAAGGCAGCCAAAAATTCATCCCTGGTCGTGAAAGGCCGCTCAAAAGGCTTCAGTTCAGCGACAGGCTTCCCATTACGAGTAACCACGAAAGATTGTCCTCCATTGAGATCCTCAATAATCTTACCGCTATGATCCCGCAACTCTCGCTGGGTAATTTCTATAGCCATGCCTGCATTTTGGCGCACTTGCGAAGAGATAGGCCCACTCACCACAGAGACTCCTGACTCGCCCGCTGGGGCGGCGTAAGACCAAGGTGACGATAGGCCGACTCGGTAACCACCCGCCCCCGGGCAGTACCTG
>JBOHUW010000103.1:0-6137 GCA_050734895.1 Candidatus Dormibacteraceae bacterium
ATTGGAGACCTCCTTATCGACCAACGAGGCCATTATTATCACCGTCTAGATTGATTGAGCGGGACGAGCCGGGGTAGTTTGGGCTATCTCTCGACGCAAATCGGGGGTGAGCACCTGGTTGAATCGATCCAGCTGATTCTTGATCAGGTCGGCGGCGGTAGCGTTGGGAGACAGTTGGTAAGTATCCGGATAAAGAAACCCCTCTAAATTGCCCGGTGCTGTAGCCGGCCAACCCCGTAAGAAGTCGTAGTGGGACTGCCATAGTCCAAGTTGGCCGGACGCCTGTAGATAGTCGGCCATACTGCCTACTCCCTGCCTCTGCGCCTGATCGGCCATCCCCTTCATCGTCACTCCATCAGGCATCCGCACGCTAATCTGTTGAGTCTTCCCGGCCACCAAAACCTGGGTTATCTGCTCCACATTCATATTCTGATTGAGCGCGTAATCCCCCGCTTCCAACTGAAGTGGGTTGCCTCGCAACTGCAGAAGGCGAACGTAGTCAAGAAAGGTCGAAGAACTTCGGATTAGGCCTTTGGCCGCCAGGTCAGCAGCCACCTGATCGCGACTCTCCCCGTTGCCCACCGTAAACTGCACCAGGTGAGAATCGGTCCCCATCGGCACCTGAAATTGGTATCTGACCCACTCATATCCCTGGTCGGCCACTACCCCCAGCGTGAATAGTATGATCGCCGCAATGAGCACCCGCTTCCCGGTGGACCCTGATCTCCGGCCAGTATTTTTACCTCGCTTCTTCAATTCAAATCCAACCTCAATGGCGGCGCCCCAGATGAGTCTGGAGTATAAGCGCTGCCGCTACCTGATCAGACAACTCCCGACGCCGCGCTGACCGCGTTCCGCTGCCCCGCATCGCTCGCTCTGCAGCCACCGTAGTCAGCCGCTCATCGACCATGGTTACCCGAAGTCCGGTCGCGGCTCGAAGTAGCGATGCCAAGGATTTAGCTGAGTATACCTCCGGACCACTAGAGCCGTCCATCCGATAAGGTAGCCCGATCACCACCTCCGAAGCACCCAATTCTTTAATCCGCACTCGCAGCCGCTCCACCACCGTCGCCTCCGGCTCCACCATTACGGTTTCAAGCGGTTGAGCGATCGATCCCGAGGGATCACTTACCGCCAAGCCAATTCGCCGGGTTCCGGGATCAATGGCTACTATGCGCCCTCGACTAGGCATCAATCACCTAACATCACGTCGACGTCGGATCGACTTCATACTTGATGTGAATCATCGAACTAAAGAGAGGCATCCAGGGCAGCGGGAGGGGCAGCTGATGGATTTGCACATCTCGCACCGGCAGCTGACTCAACTGCTGCCGAGCTCCTCCCACCGACTTCGCCACCGCCGCCGATCGCAGCTGATCAGAATTGATCGCCGGCGCTATAAATCCACTGGCCGTGCCCTTAAAAGTGAGGTGGCCACCGGCCGTACCGGTCACCTGGTAATCGGATTTGAAACCCTGATCCACCAGCTGTTGTCCATTCCCCGCCTTACTGCCCAACTGATTGGCGAAGGCATGATCTACATCATCGGGGCGGTAATAAGCTCCCTCTCCGGTCAGGTTCAGGGTGGCTCCGAAGCTCTTGACCTGATCACCCGGCTGGTGATCGGCCTTGAAATCAGCGGGCTGGTAGTTAATCGTCGAGCTCAACTTCTCTCCACTCTTCACCCCACCGTTCAACTCATCGGTAATCTGCTTTTGCGCCTGCTGTTCCAGAGTGTTGCGAGCGATCTGGAGATCAGAGGGGGAGAAGAACGTCTGATGCTGCTCATCACTCCCTCCTTCGGTAGGGTCGGGGTTGGAGACGGTGAGACAGCTCCCCTGCTGGCCCACGTTGGCTATGCTCGTGATCTGGCCCGCCCCCACGTTACCACCCGCTCCAGGCTGGACAGCGTGCACCGAAAAGGTCGCGTTATCTCCTCGTTTCAGGCGAGAACTTCCACTATCTAACACGAATACCACTCCTGATCCAGTTCCCACCTCCTGACCAGGAAGCAGCCTGAAGTTAACCGAGCAGTCGTTCCGGAAGACCACCTCCCCACGCGCCGGAACGCTCGACATGTTCTTGACACTAGAGACCGGAAAGCTGGCCGAGACGGTTTTCTGGCTGCTCTGGGTGCGCACCGGGATCGAGCTAGAGCCAGGTGCCGATTCAACCTGAATTGGGCTGGCCAGGGGCTGAGCCTCGGCGACCAAGATTATGGTCGCCGAAGAGAAACCCAAAACCAGTCCGAGCAAGATGAGCAATGACCCCCCGCCGGCCAAGAGCCACCTCGGCTGGCGATACCAGCGTGCCGGAGGAACAACTGAAGGCGTTGCCACCTCGGCTCCCGGGGGGATGGCATCAATCCTTGGTGGAGCTGTACCAGAAGCTGACTGCAATGCCGTGGCAACTTCCACCGGCAGCTGGTCATGAATGCTGTTCAGCGCTATTAACCCGCACTCCCGTGCCATTCGCTGAATCCCCGGATTGACCGATACGATCACCACCCACTTGGCGATAACCGCCGCATGATACTGCAACAGCTGGAAATTGAAACGAGTACTGGCCAGACGAGCATCATCAGTTAGGCAGAGACGAACCTCCTGATCAGAGTTCTGATGTAGATAGGCGATCCCCTCCAGCAACTCATCCGAAGCGTCTACTTCTACTACGTGCATCGAGAAATATCAGTGTTCCGAATCACTAGATTTTCAACTCTCTTAAAACTTCCCGCAGAACTGCCTGAACCGGATCCTCGGCCTCGGCGGCTGCGGTCAGAGCGTAGTTGGCCAGGGCCATGGGAGCCATATCCGAGGCTCGCTTGAGCTGGCCGGTAGAATCCACTACTCCCCCTACGTCATCGGGAACCAGGTGTCGGATAGCCGGCCGCCGTGGGAAAGGCAATCCTTCCGCCCAATCTCCCTGACGGAGCAAAATCACCACCTCAGGCAAGAGGCTCCCGCCACCAGCCACGTAGACAGTGGACGGCAGCGCTTCACCATCGGCCAATTCGCGAAGGGAGAGATTCAGCCCCTGGAGCAGAACCTCAACGTCGACCGCCACCAGCCGGCGCACCGGGTCGGCCTGGCCTACCGGTAGGAGACCCTCGGTATACCTCAATTTGCGAGCCTCAGCCTCTTCTAGAGTCAGATCCGAGACGGCGGCCAGGCGGCGGGTTATCGAACGTCCGCCCACATTGAACATTCGGATCCCCTCGATACCCCCACCCCGCAGCAGTGCCACCTCGGTGGTCGAGCCACCGATATCAAGGTAAATTCCGCCATGCTCCCAAATCTCCTCGGTGGCGCAGGCCCGAGCCAGAGCGTAGGGCGTAGCAACCACCGTCAAGAGCTCCAAATCGAGCTCGCGGAGTACGGTTTCCATCGCCTCTACCTGGGTTTTGGGAGCAAACATGTTAAAAACCGTCAGCTCTAAATTGCGTCCTTCAAAACCAAGCGGAGTGGTCAGCGGATATCCATCCATCTTCACCCCGGTAATTGCGGCATGGACCAACCGGGCCTCCAGCTGACCGTAGGCCCGCTCCAACTCGAGTAGCTGCTGAGCCTCTCGCAAGGCTCGTTTCTGCACCAGCTGGAGCAGGCTCTTCAGCTCTGCTTCCTTAACTTTGGCATCCGGCCGTTCTCGGGGATAGGAGATCGATGAAGAGAAGCCCTTGGCCAACTCCCCGCCAATTCCCACCACCACCTGACCAGGAACGACCCCGGCCATATCCTCGGCGGCCTCTAACGCCTTATTGCAGCTCCGGATAACCGCCTCGACATCATCAATCGCACCGCCGCTGATCGCACCTCTCGGCTCAGCCTCGCGGCCAACCCCGAGCACCGTCCCCTCATCGCCCTCTCGACGTCCGACCAGAACCTTGGCTACCTCAGTCCCAATGTCCAGCACCGTGAAATGTTTGAAGTAGTCATCCTTCCGACGCAGAAAGCGGAATCGAGAAGTTGTCACTCGATGAGTGTACCTCCTGGCCCTCTATTTCAGGGCCCTAGGCCAGCAGCCGGGGCCGATATTGACTTAACCAGCTGTCGATGGCGAGCACGAGCTCTACCTCAAAGCGAATGAATTGGACATCGGTACTGCCCCCCTCCAGCCGCTGACCGAAAGCATTCAAACGCCCCCGGTCGAGCAGTTCGAAGGTCGGCGACCGGGATCTCTTCAGGAGGGCTTGGAACTCCCGGTTAAGCATGGCCGAGTATTCCGGATCCTGAGTGGATGGGTACGGGCTCTTACGTCGCTCGACCACCGAGCGAGGCAGTAGGTCGGCGGTTGCCGCTCGTAGGAGGCTCTTCTCCCGCCCATCGAAGGTTTTCATCTTCCATGGTGTGTTGAAGACGTACTCAACTAGCCGGTGGTCGCAGAAAGGAACCCTGACTTCTAGTCCGACCGCCATGCTCATTCGGTCCTTGCGATCGAGCAACATGGGTAGCCAGTTGGTTAGGTGCATGTAGAATATCTCGCGCATCCGCGATTCCTTCGGCTCTTCCCCCTCCAAATGTGGAACCTCGGCCAACGCCTGCCGATAGGCTTGGCTAACGTAATCTTGGGCCGTGAGCTTCCTCTCAAACTCTGGGCGGAGGATCGGATTCGAGCCTCCATTCCCCTGGCGCTGCAGCATGGCTAGCCAGGGAAATGTCTCCGCCGCCACTGCCTGGTCGTCATGGAACCAGGCATAGCCACCGAAAACCTCATCTGCTGATTCCCCGGATAAGGCTACCGTCGAGTGTTGGCGAATTGCCCCGAAGAGCAGATAGAGGGAGGTGTTCAAGTCACCCATAAGCGGCGCCTGGTCATAGGCTCGGATGACCGCGGCTCTGGTTTCGGAGTTCATCAGTTGGTGGCTGTCAAGCACTACATTAGTGTGTTCGGACTCCACATGAGCGGCGACTTCTTGCACGAATGGCGCGTCCGGCGTGACCTGCATGAAATTAGGCTTGAAGTTCTCGGTTTGACCCACGAAATCCACCGCGAAGGATCGTACCGGACCATCACCCTGACGTCCCAGCTGTTCTGCCGCCAGTGCCGTCATGGCACTGGAATCGAGTCCGCCTGAAAGCAGGCTACAGAGGGGGACGTCAGAGATCAGCTGGCGGTTGGTGATGTCCTCCAACAGCTCTCGTGTCTTCCGGATGGTTGTCTCCAGGTCATCCTCATGGGGCCGAGCCTCGAGTTTCCAATAGGTGTGGGATCGACAGCCATTCCGATCGACGATGACCGCCGTGCCAGGGCGAACCTCTTGCATGCCGTGCCAGATGCTCGATCCCGGAATATGCACCATGTTAAACATTTGGTGGAGCCCTTGCTCATCAATCGCCGCCTCAAAGCGGGGGTGGGCGAGAATGGCTTTCGGCTCAGAGCCAAAGAGAACCCCGCTAGGGGTATTGGCGTAGAAGAGAGGCTTGATGCCCAGCCGGTCGCGGACCAGGAGCAGCTGCCGAGTGCGATTATCCCAGAGGCCGAAGGCATACATGCCGTTAAGGCGGGTCATGAAGTCGCGGCCCCAGGCCAGGTATGCTTCGAGTACCACTTCGGTGTCACTCCTGGTCCGAAAGCGGTGACCACGGGCCTCCAATTCCTGCCGCAACTCTCGGAAGTTATAAACTTCTCCGCTGTAGGTGATGGCTGCGACGCCTTAATAAATCAAGGGACGGCCCTGAGTAGTAGTCCTAGGGCGAAGCAGCCTCCGCCGTCAGGAGGCTACGGAGCTGCTCTTGAGCCGCCCGCTGCAGCCGAGAAACATGCATCTGGCTGATCCCCAACCGCTCGGCCACCTCCGATTGGGAGAGCTCGTCAACGAAGCGCATTACCATGATCTTCCGTTCCCGATCGGTCAGATTGGCCATCGCCCGGCTCAATAGATCACCTGTCTCCACCTGCTGCAGGTTGGGATCGAGATCGCCAATCGTATCCCCCAGGTTGGCGGCGACGCGCTCATCTTCACCGCCCACCGTGGCGTCGAGCGAGGAGGGAGTTTGGGCCGAGCCAATTTCCATCGCCTCCAAAACATCACCGGGCTCCACCTCCAACCGCGCGGCCAACTCGGGCACGGTGGGCTGCCGACCAAATTCGTGCCGCATCTCCTCGTTGACCCTAACCACCTGGCGGTAAAGCTCCTGAAG
>JBOHUW010000104.1:0-6108 GCA_050734895.1 Candidatus Dormibacteraceae bacterium
CTCTACCAAACTCTGCTTTAATCAAAAATCGCCCAATTCAACAGAGTCTAGCCTATATCATTATTCTCTAATGGATAAGATCGACTTTGACAACCCCGCAGTGCTGGAAGAAGCAGTAATGCTCAAAGAGCATGAAACATTCTCTCTTTCAAATGCCCAAGGCGACATTAGATTTAACAATGACGAGGGGATGGGGATCTACCGCTGTGACTGCCGTTTCCTCTCCGCTTATGAACTTCGTCTTAATAAAAAGGTCCCCTTCCTACTCAGCCACAGCGTTGATAACGCTTATCTGGCTACTTTTCACCTGGTAAACTCTTTACTGAAAGATGGAAATCAGATAATCCCCCATCAATCCATCAGCATGCAACGCACCCGTTTTCTTCACAACGGCCTTCATGAACAAATCGAAATCAAGAACTGCAATAGAGACCGGATCGATATTGAACTACAATTTAACTTCAGCGCCGACTTCCTGGATATCATTGAAGTACGCCATTACTATCAGCTATCCAACCGAGAGCCTTGCCAACTGAAAGTAACCTCAACCGGCTTTTTGTTTTCCTATAAAGGACAGGACCAGCTACTACGAACTACTCAGATCAGTTTATATCCTAAAGCTGAGCTAGCTCAAAATGGTCAGGCTACAATCCGAGCCTCTCTAGAACCATACAGTCCATATAGAGACAACACCTTAACTGTGTCGATTGACATAATCCCCTTAATTGGTAATGAACAAGCTGCCCCAGAGCCCTCCTTTGATGCTTCCCTGCTTGCCCTTAAGCACAGCTACGATCGCTGGAATAGCTCTTCGACTCGCTTCTATACCGACAATGAGGCAATTGATCAAACTCTCCTCTGGCGCAACCTGGAAGATCTCCGTGTGCTCTGCGATGAATATTCGGAAGGGCTAGTTCCCACCGCCGGCATTCCCTGGTATGCTGTTCCCTTTGGCCGTGATTCGATTATTACCTCCATCCAAACCATGGGCCTTAACCCCGACCTCGCCAGAGGCACCCTTAACTACCTGGCCCATTACCAGGGTCAAGGAATTGACCCCTTTCGAGAAGAGCAACCGGGCAAAATCTTCCACGAAATCCGCTACGGAGAGTTAGCTAACCTTAAAAAAATCCCTCAAATCCCCTCCTACGGCTCTATCGACTCTACTCCGCTCTTTTGCAATCTACTCGTTAAATATATCGACTGGAGCGGAAATCTGGATCTCTTCGACCAGCTTTGGAATTCGGTTGAGCAAGCCTTGGAGTGGATGAACGACTATGGCGATCCTGATAATGACGGCCTGGTTGAGCATGGCAGTGCGGAGGAGATAGTTCTGCAAGGACAGAGAGAGAATCGAGGCTGGAAAGATTCTAACGTCTCCCTTCTCAGTGAAAGTGGGGGCGTTCCAAAGGGCCCTATTGCTTTAGTTGAGGTTCAGGGGTATGTCTATCAAGCCAAGGTCGGCCTGGCTCGCATCCTTAGACACATTGGCAAAGTTGAGCTAGCCGAAAAACTCCAGCAAGAAGCAGATCTTCTGCGGACCCGCTTTGAAGAGAAGTTCTGGTTGGAAGACATTGGATTTTATGCCCAGGCGCTTGATGGAAAGAAGCGCCCCGTGACCTCAATGACCAGCAACCCCGGGCATTGCTTATGGTCAGGAATTGTTCGCCCGGACCGAGCCAAACGAATTGTTCAATGGCTGATGGACGAAGATTTGTTCTCTGGCTGGGGCATTCGTACCCGCTCCAAGCTCAGCTCTCACTACAACCCCATGAGTTATCACAACGGATCGGTGTGGCCTCATGACAATTCGATCATTGCTGTCGGCCTTCGTCGCTACGGCTTTCGTCGAGAAGCCGAGAGAGTAGCCCGATCGGTGATCGAGGCCTGCATGCAATTCCCCGATCACCGGATCCCCGAATTGTACTGTGGCTTCGACCGTGACTTTACCTTCAGCGTCGGACCAGCTCAATATCTATCCAGTTGCAAACCCCAAGCTTGGGGGGCCGGTTCGCTCTTTCACTTCTTCGAAACCTTAGCTGGAATAGAGGTGAACATGCTCGAACATCGCCTCCGGATCGATCCCCTAGAGACCAACTTGTTCGGTGTTATGCGAGTTGAGGGTATGCGAATAGGCAATGGAACCCTCGACTTCACCATCCGTTATTCCGATGGGCCTCCCCGAGTAGAGGTTGACCAAAAACCTCCAGAAGTCCGCCATCTAGAAGTGCCTAACTAAGAGCGTGTTTGGAAAATGCTTATGGGGTATCCAACCCCCTTTCCCAGTTCCCCATAGGAAGTTGCTCGGAAATTTTACTGACATGTAGTCAACTTGCTTTTCTCTGAGCCGACCATCGCTCTCGTCGAATGTGGAGTGGGATCTCCAACATATGAGCCAAAGAGAACAGCGGTAGAAGTGACTTTACCCAATTTGGTACAGCCGGATCTAGGCGTAGGCATTCGCGGGTGGCCCGACGGGCGGCGTAGAGAGCATGCCAATCGCTTCTGGCTCGTTGAGATAGAGAACCAGGGCGCCATCGGTAAAGCTTACACGGAACGTTGGACAAGACTACTCTGCCTCGGAAAGCAAGGGAGGCGCCAAAGGTCCAGTCCTCGGCAGTTTGCGGCGAGACGCCGGCAGAGGTTTGCGCTAGGGCGGTGCGGAAGAGCGCGCAGCCTACGATAGGGGTCATATTACGTATGGCATTACAGGTGCGAAATATCGCCGGCCAGCGGTTCAAAATCTGGGCAGTGCGTGTTGGCCACCATCCGGCTCGGGTTGCGCCTGTATCGGGGTTCCATTCGATGATCCGGCCGGCGACGACGCTGGCATCAGGAGTGCGCCGAAGAAGGCTGCGAAGATGATGAACAGTTTGAGGCAAAAGGATGTCGTCGGCATCCATGAACATTGCATAGGGTGTTTCGACAGTTGCCAGACCAGCCATGCGTACCTCCGCCACGCTTACCCGACTGCTGAGATGCAAGATTTCTGCACCTTCTGGTATTGCTACGGGCTCTGATGACTGATTGTCGACGATAAGCAGACGAACTGGCTCGGACTGTGCAAGAACCGAGGCAATGCTCTGCTCAAGAATCGTCTTGTCCATATCCCATACAGGGATCACTACGGTTACATCAGGAGACACGCTACAATGACCAAGTATATTTGATCGGCTTCTTTAAAAGTGTCCATTCAGGAGTCTATTTAGAGTCTCTGCTTCCTAAATCCACCATATATTGTGGGTGGGACACTTCCAAAAGCCTCCGCCACAGGAAACAGGAAAGCCGGGAGCCCATGGGTGCTGGCGATACGGTATCTTGTGGGCAATATTAGGGTCTCTACCACCGAGCAGTAAAACCGTTTGAATTTGCCTGGTCCTTCACGCGCTGATTGTATACTCATTCCATCGTGTCGGAGAGCCCACACCGGCGGCAAAATTTGCTCACGGGGGAGTGGGTTTTGGTCTCTCCTCAGCGGTGGCAACGGCCCTGGCGGGGAGGGCTGGAGAAATCTGTGACCAGAAAAGCTCCTGCTTATGACCCCAGCTGTCCACTCTGTCCGGGCAATACCCGGGCGGGCGGGGTGATCAACCCCCGCTACCGAAGCCCCTGGGTATTCGACAACGACTTTCCTGCCCTACTACCCGAATCCGGTCAGCCGCAGACAGGAGCCCTTCTGGTTACCGATCAGGTGAGAGGCTTGTGTCGGGTAATCTGCTTCGCTCCCCAGCACGATCGGCATCTGGCCGATCAGCCGCTCAAAGTGATACGGCAGGTAGTCGAGGTCTGGCGGAGCCAAATTGAACAGTTGAAAGCACTTCCGGAGATAACCTATATCCAACTCTTTGGGAACAAAGGCTTACTGATGGGGGCCAGCAATCCTCACCCCCACGGTCAGCTGTGGGCTCAGGATCGCCTTCCCACTCAGGCGGTGATGGAACTTCGCCATCAGTCGGAGTACCTCCGCTCGAACTCCAGCTGTCTACTCTGTGATTATCTCCAACTGGAGTTGAAGAAGAGACTTCGGATAGTGGCCAGCAATCGACATTTTGTTGCCTTGGTTCCGTTCTGGGCGGCCTGGCCGTTCGAGTTGTTGCTCCTGCCGCGCCAGCATCGAGCCGATCTGGTGCAGCTCTCAGAGGAAGAGAAAGGGGGGTTGGCGAGGATTATTCGGGCGCTGCTGCTAGCCTTCGACCGGCTCTTCAGTGTGCCCTTCCCTTACAGCATGGGCTTTCATCAGCGGCCTTTTGATGGTGAGCATCCGGAATGGCATCTGCATGCTCATTACTACCCGCCGCTCCTCCGTTCCGCTAAGGTGAGAAAGTTCATGGTTGGTTATGAGATGTTGGCAGAGCCACAGCGGGATTTGACTCCGGAGCAGGCGGCGGCCGAGCTGAGACGGCTGGCTGGTGACTGACCACGGATGGCAGGGCTGGGCGCCCGGTCGGATCAACCTGATCGGAGAGCACGTTGACTATATGGGTGGACCGGTTCTGCCTTTAGCGATCAACCTGGAGACCAGGGTCAATGGCCATCCGGCGCCAGATTGGCAGGTGGAGAGTGAGGTTGCTAGAGGAGAAAAATATCTCCGGGCTTTGGGAGAAGAGCTACAACTGCCATCGCAGCAGGTCAGAATAATTTCCGAGGTTCCGGTTGGGGCTGGGCTTGCCTCTTCGGCGGCATTGTTGGTGGCTCTGGCCAGTGGTCTGGCCCCGGAGCTGTCTGGGGTGGAGGTAGCACTTGCCACCCAGCGGGCTGAGCAGCGGGCGACCGGGGTCCGGGTAGGGGTCATGGACCAGTTCATCTCGGCGCTTGGTCAGCGCGGCTGTGCCCTACTGCTCAACACTGAGAGCCTAGCGTATCGTCTGGTTCCCTTCTCCGAGGAGTTGAGCCTGGCCGTGATCGATTCCGGGATTTACCGCAATCTGACCGAAACTCCCTACAACCAGCGCCGGCGAGAGGCGGAATCCGGGCTGGCTAAGCGGCGTCGGCACGTGGAGTCAGAGATCGATCGGGTATACCAGATGGTCGATGCCCTGAAGGCGGTTGACCAGGATAAGATCGGTGAGCTGCTGCAAGCTTCTCACCGTAGCTTGCGTGACGATTTTGAGGTTTCTACTCCAGAGATCGATGCCCTGGCCGAGCGAATTTGGGCGGTGCCTGGCTGTTTAGGGGCGCGCATCATGGGAGCGGGATTTGGCGGCAGCATCCTGGCGGTGTTGCGCCGAGGTGACGACTCTGAGTTGCGGCAGGCGCTGCCCGGCTCCGGATATTCTTCTGTGAGTCGTCCTCTGGCCCTTATGCGGGGAAGGAATCTAGATCGTGAATGACTGCCGTTATCGCCGATGACTATCCAATTTCGTGCCAAAACCATAGGGATAGTAGCAACTCGCTTGGCGGGGACTGATGGAGTCACTTTGGAGACCTACAAGTTGGTTCAGGTCCTTAGGCAGGCAGGACATCAGGTAGTTTTCTTTGCCGGAGCCTTGAGCGAAGCCTTCCAGCCTGGCCAAAAGGTCCCCGAAGCTCATTTCGAAACCTCTTTTAATCGCTCTTTGGAAAGCTATTGTTTCGGTACCGTTGCGCCGCTGCCAACTCTGCAGCGACAGGAGTTGGAGGCGGTTCAAGGCCGTTTGGAACGAGCATTATATGAGTTTATTGCCGATTTCAAAATTGATGTTTTGGTCTCCGAAAATGCGTTCTCGATTCCAATGCAATTTCCCCTTGGATTGGCCTTAACCAATGTTATTGAGCAGAGTCAGCTACCGGCGATTGGGCATCACCATGACTTCGCTTGGGAGCGTGAGCGTTTCGTTCTCCGCCCGCCGGAGGTAGAAGAGTTCTTGGCTCGTGCCTTTCCGCCTGTGCATCTCCCTCAACTCCGGCATCTGGTGATCAATCATCCAGCTCAGATTGAACTCCAACGAAGATTCCAAGTTCGAGCAATAATTTTGCCTAATGTGATGGAGTTCGAGCGCCTCCCGGTTCCAGGGCAAGCAGAGCGTTTCCGTCATGCAATTGGAATGCCGGCGAATCGGAAGCTTCTTCTCCAACCAACTCGGGTGGTGGCTCGGAAGGGGATCGAGAGCACCCTGGAGTTGGCGCATC
>JBOHUW010000105.1:0-6071 GCA_050734895.1 Candidatus Dormibacteraceae bacterium
GCTTGAGGCTCGTCAAGCTGAGGAGTTGGCCAGTTTTGGTGATTCCAGGGCGTTGCACTTGATTGAGGGTAGTCTTCACCGTTTCAACTCCGCCAATCCTGACGACGAGACCATGTGGACTGGTTTCCTTACTCCCGTTCGGATGGATAATTTTGCTTTGAATGTATACCTTCAACTCGGCCGGCATCATGATGCTGAACCTCTGGCTAAGCGGGCGATGGAGTCGAATGCTTACAGCCGACTTAGGCCGGTAGTGCTGGCGGATATTGCCACCCTCTATCTGAAAACGAATAACTTCGAGCAGGGGACGGAGATCGCCGCCCAGGCGTTTGATACGGCGCGTAAGGCGCAGTCACAGTGGGCAATGGGTCGATTGAATAACCTTCGCCAGCTGATTCAGGCCCGTGCTCCTTATGATCAGCGGGCAGCAGAGATCGCTGCGCAATTCAGCGCCACCTCAACATGATATTTCAGCTATCTTAACGCGCCTTTCTTGAATCCTCCTCAAACGGCACTTCGTCATCAACAGCTGGCCCTCCGGATTGGGCAGCTTCGTTCCAAAAGCGAGCGTTTGGAGCAGAAGATAGCCGGCGATTCTGAGCTGGCGGCGATTCGGGCGGAGTTGACCATTGCTCGGGCGGAGCGGCGGCGGCTGGAGTTGAAGGTGAGGCAGAGCGAAGAGGATGCGGCCAGCCGGCGGCAGCGTCTCAAGTCGCGGCAGAGCGAGCTGATGAGCGGCCGGGTGAGGCAGCCGAGCGAGCTGATCAAATTAGGTCGGGAAATCGAACACCAGCAGGCCACCCTAAATCAGGTCGAGGATGCCGAGTTGCTGCTTATGAGTCAGGCCGAGGAGTTGGATAATCAGCTGGCCAAATTGGAGCAGAGGGCGGAGGTGGTGGCAGCCCGGATAAGTTCTGCCTTGCCCGAACTCCAGGCCGAGCGAACGCTTGTCGACCAGGAGATAGTCCAATTGGAGGGTGAACGAGGGCGTTTATGGTCTGATTTGCCCGCTGATTGGCAGCGCCAGTATCAACGAATTGAGCAACGAATTAGCAATCCTATGGCCGAAGTGGTGGGAGGTCAATGCCAGGGCTGCCGGGTCAGCATAACTTCCAATGGCTTGCAGAAGTTGCGCCGTGGAGAATTGGTGAACTGCGATAACTGCAGCCGACTGCTGATCATTTCGTAGAGGCTGGGGGCATCGGTTAGAATCACATCCTGCAAATTCAACCAATAAAGGAATTTCTCATGTCAAAATCGGTTAGTCGGGTGAGTCAAGCCAGCTCCGCGGTGGCCAGGCACAAGATTGTGGCCACGACGCTGGCGGTAGCGGCCGTTACCGGGGTAGGGCTGGTCGGATGTGGCGGTTCATCGACGGCGGGTACCTCGCCAACTCCTTCGCCAACTGGAGCACTCTACGGGGTTGCCGGCCAGATCAGTGCGGAGAGCGGCTCGACCTGGACCGTGACCAACAAGGCGGGTACACAGTACACCGTAACTGTCACTTCCCAGACCCAGTTCGGGACAAAGCAGTACCCGGCCACCCAACAGCAATTCAAGGTTGGCAGTTCGGTCCGGGTGAGGGGAACGGGCAGTGGCACCTCGGTCACGGCTACCCGAGTTGATCCCGGAAGAGCACCTCAGTCTCCGGCAACCCCGACTCCTTCTAGCTGAGCGTATCCTATGTAAAGTCTTCCCCCATGCGGGTAGGTTTTACATCTCTGCGAAGTTTGAGGACTGGCCAGGGGCGATTGCCGCTCGTCCCTATCTTTATGGCGAACTATGGTGTCAATTCGGTACCGCGATTACATGGCAATGAACCTTGGGGGTGGGACGTGATCGACTCTGGGCTGCCATCCACGAGTCCGATAAATTCTGAAGCAAGCCGGGGCTACTGCAACCAACGCGTTATGATGTTTCAGAGTAAATGGACTTGCAGACTGCTCAGAGAAGCTTAACCGCCGTCGACCCCCAACTCGCTGAATTAATTCGGCTGGAGGAGCGGCGGCAGAGCGAGAAGTTGGCCCTGATCGCCTCGGAAAATCATGTATCCCGGGCGGTATTGGAAGCCAGTGGAACGGTACTGACCAATAAGTACTCCGAAGGCTACCCGGGACGCCGCTACTACGAAGGGCAGCAGTATATAGATCAGATCGAGTCGTTGGCGATCGAGCGTGCCCAGCAGCTTTTCGGCGCCGAGCACGTAAATGTTCAGCCCTACTCTGGTTCTCCGGCCAACCTTGCGGTTTACCTCGCCTTCCTCCAACCGGGGGATACGGTGATGGGAATGGCATTGCCGATGGGGGGACACCTCACCCACGGCTGGAAGGTTTCGGTCACCGGAAAATGGTTCAAGGCCGTGCATTATGAAGTACGACCAGAGACCGGCCGAGTTGATCTCGAGCAGGTTCGGGCCCTCGCCCGCCAGCACCGTCCGAAGCTCATTTTCTGCGGCGGTACGGCGATTCCTCGCACTATTGATTTCCCCGGCTTTGCGGATATCGCCCGAGAGGTGGACGCTCTTCTGGTGGCGGATATCGCCCATATCGCCGGGTTGATCGCCGGGGGGGTGCATCCGACTCCGGTCGGCCACTCTCCGGTGATTACCACGACCACTCACAAAACCTTGCGGGGACCGCGCGGGGCGATGCTGATGTCGGATACGGCTCACGGATCGGCGCTGGATAAGGCCATCTTCCCCGGGCTCCAGGGAGGGCCTCATAATCACACTACGGCAGCGATTGCGGTCGCCCTCCATGAAGCCGCGCAGCCGGAATTCAAGACCTATGCTCGCCGGGTGGTCGACGATGCCCGAGTATTAGCCGCGGAGTTGGTCGAGCGAGGCTTTGACCTCGTCTCGGGAGGCACTGACAACCATCTCATCCTGATCGATCTGACCAACAAGGGGATCGGTGGTAAGCTGGCCGCCAAGGCTCTGGATCGGGCCGGATTAGTAGTTAACTTCAATACCATTCCCAACGATCCCCGCAAGCCATTCGACCCCTCGGGACTTCGCCTGGGCACTCCGGCGGTGGCCAGCCGTGGCCTGGGCGAAGCTGAGATGACCAGAATTGCCGACTGGATCGATCAAGCAATTGAGGCGGCCAAACGGGGAGATGAGGAGAGTCTTTCAGTGATCGCGGGTCAGGTTCGAGAGTTGGCTTGCGGCTTTCCGCTGCCCGGACTGTTTAGGATCTGATTTTTAGAATTGTTGGTTCGAAAGAGAGTTTTCCGGTTGCTTTTTGATCGAATGGGCCAATTATTCAGCTTAAAAGGCGTGATTAGCGGCTTGATTGCGGCGCTCGCTCTTGAGACATTCCATACGTTGCAGGTTCTTAACCATAACCCTTCTCTCTTCACTGATTTTGACATTTATTGGGCCGCTGGTTGGTTAGTAGATCACGGACGTAACCCTTACGATCTTCCAGCTTTAACTCAGGTAATCCACAGTGTGGGCAGCCACGCCTGGCCAGCCCAGGGATATTCATATCCACTCTTCTTTATTCTGTTAATGGCCCCTCTGGGGCTGCTTCCCCTAACGTGGGCGGAGACTATCTTCTCAGTGCTCAGTGTGGTTGCATTGGTGCCGGCCGTGGCTATGCTCATCGCTTGGTTAGAACGGCAGTCCAATCAACCATCTTGGGGAGAGGTTATTCTATTGGCAATTTTAATCGGGGCTCTCATTCCTGTTACGGGTTCTCTCGATGTTGGTCAGGTTAATTTGTTGCTGTTGCCTCTGTTGGTGCTAGCTTTCGTCGAGGTGGCTCCTGGACCCTTGATTGCTATTGTGGGTGCCGTCAAGCTTTATCCAATATTGGCCCTAGCCACGTTTTTCCCTCGGGGCAAATCAGGCTGGCAACAGATTGGAGTGGGAGGAGGGCTGTTTGTTCTCTTGGCTATTTTGCCAAACATCTTGCTGCATTTAGGAGGCAATACACTGAAAGCCCTCTTCATTCCTGATGGTTACTGGACGAACCAATCAATCAATGGATTTATAAGTCGCTTGGTCCCGACCCCTGGGATTTTCCCTGCTTCGCCCTTACCTCTTCCATCGAATTTTCCAACTACTCCCGTGATGTTATTGGTTACGGCTTTGCTGGGATGTTTAGTGCTGGCTGTGATCGTAATTGTCCGAGGTCGTCCTTGGGATGGTTGTATGGCGCTTCTCCTGACCTATGGTTGCATTGCAGCCCCCCATAATTCGTTATGGAATTTTACCCCTCTCGTGATCAGTGGGATATGGTGTTGGTCCAAGGTTCGTAAACATCCACTTGCGCGAGTATTAGTTGTGTCGTGGGTGCTGGTTGAAATGCAATGCTCTATCAGCCAAAGAAGCCCTAACTATCATTTTCCGATTGCTTGGCCCTTGAATTCATTGGCCCTTTACGGAGCTTTAATGCTTGGGATACTACAGGTAGGATTGATTCTTTGCTCACGGAGAGCTGTGATGGCGGTCGAATAAATTATCTTGCCGGCCCCCAAATCTGGAAGCGACCATCATTACAAAGCAGAGGGCGCTGATTAGGTAGAGACGCCAAGATATGTTGGCGTCCCGAGGATATATAGTCAGGATTCCAGCCGGCCTGATCGATAACTACGAAATCGGTCCTCTGGA
This sequence comes from Candidatus Dormibacteraceae bacterium, assembly GCA_050734895.1. Taxonomy (GTDB): domain Bacteria; phylum Chloroflexota; class Dormibacteria; order Dormibacterales; family Dormibacteraceae; genus JBOHUW01. Next base: position 4,616 of record JBOHUW010000105.1, read on the forward strand.
TGGCATCTGTAAGGTGGATATCGGGCCGAGAAGCGAGCGGTGCGGCGGTGTCATAATCAGCAGCCACGCTGGCCAGCACCGGCAATTTATGGGTGCAGGAGATCAACTGGGTCCGCGCCGGTGAGGCCTGATTTCCGCCTAGCATTGGGCTCCAGACGAGACCAACGATCAAAGCAGGGATTCCCAGCCCGATCAGCAGTACTGCTGGTCGTGGGCTATTGAGCAGCTTGCGCATACCGAGGCCGGCTGCTACCAGAAGTGGCATTATCAACGGCAGCCCATATTGAAGGCCAAGCGTGGGCATGGGAAAGTGCTGGCTGAGCAGATCGCCCAGAAGGGGGGGCAGAACTAAAGCGAACCAGACCGGGCGGAGCAGGGGCAGGAAAGCCACACTGGCCAACATTCCAACGAATGCTAACCAACCCTCTGGGGAATGGACCAAGGCCCCCGTTACGGATTGGGGTGAAGCGCTGAGTAACCAGTGGTAGTAGCCTTCGATCGGTCCATTGATATTCCCTCGTAGCCAGTGCATCAGGACCAGCTCGAGCACCATACCCCAAGCTAGGGAGAACAGGCCGAGCCACTTTCCCAATCGAGGAGAGGGTCCATAACGGAACAGCAAAAGCCCGACCACGGCTAGCTCGAAGGCCTGGTCCTCTTTAGTGGCGAGGGCGGCTAGTACCAAGATCCAACAGAGGAGCTGTCGATTCTGCAACCCCGCCCAGGCTGCTAGTAGCACCAGTGGCAACCCAATCGATTCCGGATGGAACCCAGCCATCGCTGCTTTTTGGATCTCGGCCCAAAAAGGCAGTGGAGTGGCCAGGGCGACCGCCGCCAGGGCAGCTTTAGGCCGATCTCCTAGCAGCGCCTGAAAAAACAAGAAGGCGGTTGGCCCTATGGCGGCCAGGCCTGCTGCGTTGAGTAAGTTCAACATTCGAGCGTCAGCCCAGATCAACTCTAGAGGGGCGAGCACCGCCAGCAGCGGCGAGAAGTGGACGCCGAGATAGTTATAGATACTGTGGTCGAAGCTGTCGTGCCAACTCCCGCCATGGGCAAGGTTCCAGAGAAGCTGTTGGAAGAAAGCGGTGTCAAAAGCGCCAAAGGAGAGCTGATCAGCTCGGCGCAGTAAAACCCAGGCAGTTATGGAAAAGATTAGCCCGGCGAAAGCTGACGGCAGCACGATCAACCAGCGGCTAAGCCTGGATTGACTGAGACCGGTAGCATCGCAAGATGGATATTGACTCATAAATTAGACATCTTAAAGATGTAGTGATCGGTCATATGACCAAACGCCAAATTGGCTCTCCTGTACTTTCCGTGGGCAAGCATGAGTTCGAATGAACACTCAATTTTCCGGCTGGCAGCTTAATCCGCCTTCGTCATGATCTACGAGGTAAACTAAATTCTCCAATGAGAACAGCGATTCATCCAACCTTCTACGAAGACGCGGTAGTCA
>JBOHUW010000106.1:0-6047 GCA_050734895.1 Candidatus Dormibacteraceae bacterium
CGCTCAGGTAAATAGCGGCAGGATGCCCAGCAACATAGCGGCAGAACGCCCATGCAAGTAGCGGCAAAATGCCCATTACCGGATCGCTAAATGGTATAAATATAAAAAGTGAGTGACGATCGGATCTATTCGCGTCGAGCAGGGGCCATGGCGGCGGAAGCCTTGATCGATACCCGTGTCGTGGTGGTTAATGGGGCTCGGCAGGTTGGCAAGAGCACTCTAGCCAACCGGATCATTGAGCAATCTCCCGGTGCTAAAGAGTTATATCTTGACGACCCCGCGGTTCTTGCCTCAGCCAAGGAGGATCCCAATGCATTTGTTCGCCACGATGGGCTTCTCCTGATCGACGAAGTCCAGCGAGCTCCGGAGCTGCTCTTACCGATCAAGCGAGAGGTCGATCGCGATCCGCGGCCCGGCCGCTTTCTGCTGACCGGTTCGGCACAGCTATTTGCCCTGCGTGATCTTCCGGATGCGCTCCCCGGAAGGACGGAAACAATCGAGCTCTGGCCGTTGTCACAAGGCGAGATCGACTCCACACCGGATGGCTTTGTGGATGCTGCCTTCCAGAAGGGCAGCGCGATCACCCTTCCGCGATGTGGCTTGCGGAAGGCCGATTATGTTGGACGGGCCATACGCGGCGGTTATCCCGAGGCAGTTAGACGTGACGCCGGCCGTCGTCGCGCCAGATTCTTTGACTCGTACGTTACCGACCTGGTGGCTCGCGACGTTCGCCAGATCTCCGACATCGAACAGCCCGCAGAGATGCGCCGGCTGCTAAACATCGTCGCCGCACGTATGGGGACGCTGGTCGTCACTCAGACAATCGCTAATGATGCCGGAATGCCGAGGCAGACACTTTCGCGATACCTCGACCTGCTTGAGCTGGTCTTCGTCATCCGGCGGATCCCCGCTTGGTCCTCGAATGCCACCAAAAGAGCCATTTCCACACCTAAGTTGGTTTTCACTGACTCCGGCCTGGGAGCCAGGCTGATCGGCTTCTCGGCTGAGCGGCGTCTGGACCAGACCGCTCCGGTGGGCCAGTTGCTTGAGAACTTCGTCATCGGTGAGCTCGCCCGCCAGCTCACCTGGTCTGAAGAATCGGTACAGCTCTTCCACTACCGCGATCGAGATCAGATCGAGGTCGACATCATCCTCGAGCATGCCTCTGGAGACATCATCGGCATCGAGGTGAAGGCCGCCGAAACTGTACGTGGCGATGATTTCCGAGGACTACGCCACCTTTCAAGCCGGCTGGGCTCTCGATTTCGCTCCGGCTTTGTTCTCTATGCTGGCGAGGAGTCATTGCCTTTCGGGAATCGGCTGACTGCCCTGCCGATGGCAGCACTCTGGACCGTGGGGAAGTGAGCTAGTTCTCAAGCAGGAGAAGAGGCGCGCAGCACCAGCCGAAGTGGGTTGCCGACAAAGCTCCAGCTTTGGCGCAGGTGATTCTCCAGATAGCGGCGATAACTCCAATGCAGTAGGCCGACGTCGTTGACGAAGAGGACAATCGTCGGAGTAGACGAATCTGCCTGGGTAGCATATTTCAGCTTCAGCCGCTTGCCTTTATAACTCGGCGGCGGGCGGTGGGCAAAGAGCTCTCGAAGCACCCGGTTGAGCTCGCCGGTGGGAATGTGCACCTGGCGCTGGCCGGCCACCTCTAGAGCAGCCGGGAGGATCGCTCCGACGCCCTCGCCGCCACTCACCGAGCAGGTAATAGTCGGCAGATAGGGGGCAAACTTGAACTCCTGACGAATCCGCTTACGCCACTGCTCCAGAGATCGCTCGGGGCGCTCCACCAGGTCGATCTTGTTGACCACCACCACCACTCCCCGGCCGGCTTCCAGGGCGTAGGAGGCGACATGTTGGTCCTGCCGCAAAACCCCCTCCTGGGCCTCTATTACCAGCAACACAACATCCGAACGCTCCATTACCTGCAGACCGCGGAGGAGGCTGAAATGCTCCAGCTGATCTCGGGCGGCGGTGCGGCGACGAATTCCGGCCGTATCCACCAGCGTCACCGGGAGGCCATCGAAGTTCAATTCTGTATCTACCGGGTCTCGAGTAGTCCCCGGAAGATCCGAGACCACCACTCGCTCATCTCCCAAGAGGCGATTCAGGAGGGAAGATTTGCCCACATTGGGACGGCCCATAATCGCGATCTTGGCCCCGCCGGCCGATCTCTCTTCTACCTCCTCAGCCGGAGGCAGCAGCTCCAGGATACGGTCGAGGAGGTCGTCAACCCCAATACCATGCTGTCCGGAGATTCGGGATACCGCTCCTAGGCCCAGCTCCAACAGCTCGTGTTCAAAGTAAGCACGGCCCCGGTCATCGGCTTTGTTGGCCACTACGATCACCGGTCGGCCGCTCCGACGGAGTAGGGCGGCAACATCCTGATCGGCAGGCGTCAGGCCGGCCCGCGTATCCAGCAGGAGGAGGATAATCTCAGCCTCCTTGATAGCCACCCGAGTTTGCGCCTGGGGAGATCCATCCCCCTCGGACTGGAGACCAGCCGTATCAACCACCGCCAACTCTCTTCCCCGCCATTCGGTTATCCCGTAAAGCCGGTCACGAGTCAGTCCTGGCTGGGCCGCAACTATCGCCTGACGATGCCCGACGAGGCGGTTGAAGAGAGTCGATTTGCCCACATTGGGACGGCCCACCAAGGCTACAAGCGGTCGCATCATTATCATTGTGCCGTTGAGCGAGCAAGCATTGCGGCGGTTACTCATCCCGATTCGGCGAGCGCAATCCGCGCCCAGCCTACTCGAGCTCGCCGAAGCCCTGATCGGTAGAGGTCAAGGAAGTGGTGAGGTGCTCGGGGTAGTTGAGATGGGAGCCGAGCAATCGGTCAGCCAGAACGTGGTTATGGCACGGCATTATCGCACCCTCCTGCAGCGAATTACCGACCTCGAACAGCAGGCTCGGGTAGGCCTCGAAGTGCAGGTCCGCGTGGCTTACAACCTGGCTCAAGGAGTGCGCGAGGCAGTGATTGAAAATCAAGCCAATACGATCATCCTGGATTGGGGGGGTCTGAGAGGCCGGAAGCCACTCGACCCCGACCTGGAGGATCTGGTGGCCAATCCGCCGACCGATCTGCTCCTGGTCAAGTCAGGGCGAGAAAAGCTGCTGACCGAGGGAGTGCTGGTTCCCATTCGCGGCGGACCCTCGGCCGATCTAGCGCTGTACGTAGGCCAACGGATGGCGCTCAATCGGAAGACACACCTTACAGTTCTTCACGTCCACAATGCCCCCGGTGACGCCGATTCTGGAGCCGAAGAGGCATGGCTACAGCTGCGTCAGCGGCTCGACACCTTCCAAGATGTTGAGCTTCGGTTGGTGGAGCTAGAAGCTATCGAACCGCAACGGGCAATTCAGGAGTACGGCCAGGAGCATGCCCTGGTTGTGCTCGGGGCCTATGCCGATGCCATCCGCTCTCCAACTCTGGTAGGTTCTCGCCTGGCGCGCACTGTACAGCAGCTTCCTGGAACAGTGATTTTGGCCAAGAAGATGGCTCCGCTACCGCCAACTGGCCTTCCCGAGGAACCATTCGTCCCCCTGGAGATGCCGTCGGTCAGCTCGCCTCCGGATGTCGCCGCGATAGTCGATCGATGGTTTGCCGAGAAGACCTACAACGCCGATGAGTTCCGCAATGTCAGATGGTTGGCCCAACTCAAAAAGAGCCAGGGGCTGAGCATCAGTCTGGGCCTGCCTACCCTCAACGAAGAGGAGACCATCGGCCGAGTTATCACCATCCTCAAGCGAGCACTCATGGAGCGAGTTCCGCTGCTCGACGAGATCGTGGTCATCGATAGTGCCTCCACCGATAAAACGGCATTAATTGCCCAGGGATTGGGGGTGCCGGTGGTCCAACATGGCTCCATCCTCCCCGAGCTGGGCAGCTTTGTCGGGAAGGGTGAAGCACTCTGGAAAAGCCTGCATCGTCTCCAGGGAGATATCGTGGTCTGGTGTGATACTGACGTATCCAACATTCACCCTCGCTTTATCTATGGCATCGTTGGTCCGCTGCTGACCGACCGCCGGATCAGTTACGTCAAGGGTTTCTACCGGCGACCGCTCAACTTTGGTGGCAAGCTGGAAACTACCGGGGGAGGTAGAGTTACCGAACTGGCGGCTCGCCCCCTCTTCAACCTCTTCTATCCACAGCTATCCGGTCTGATCCAACCCCTGGCCGGGGAGTATGCCGGGCGTCGTGAGCTACTTGAAAAGCTACCCTTCTTCACCGGCTATGGAGTGGAAACCGGACACCTGATCGACATCGTCGAGGGCTTTGGATTGGGTCACCTGGCGCAGAGCGACCTGGGAGCCCGAATTCACCGCAATCAACCCCTCTTCAGCCTCTCCCAGATGTCCTTTGCCATCATGCAAGTAGCCCTCAAGCGACTGGGAGATCGGCACCAAATCCGGCTTCTGGATGAGATCAACAACTCGATGAAGCTGATTCACCACGCCGATGATCGTTTCTTCTTGGAGTTGAAGGAGATCGGCGATTGGGAACGGCCACCGATGGTTGCTATCCCCGAGTATCTCCAAGGGCGATCGAGCGCGGCCCGACGTCGGGCTCGTCGCTCTAAATAGGGGCGGTAGGGCAGGGTTCGTAATCTCCGCTTACTAAATGTTGAAACCCCGTTGAATTCCCGATAACAGCTGGCGGACGGGAGCGCCCTAGGCTGAGGGCATGAGGATAACGTTGAGTGCAATCGCCCTGGTTGGGATGTCCGTGATCGGGCTGAACACGGTCAATGCCCTGGGCTGGAGCGGCAATCTCACGAGTACCCCGGCGAGGGTGACCTCCGCCATCAAGGGCGCCACTCACACTGCCCTCAAGGGCAAAGCTCCTACCACCACCAAGGCCACCGTTCACATCATCACCGCTCCTCCACCTGTGACGCGGCCCAACTTCGATTCCCTGAGCAGCCAGGTCAACTCCCTGGTCGCGGCGTCGGGCGACCAGGTGGGGGTCAACCTGATCGAGCTCGGCGGCTCCCAACCAGGCTCATGGTCGAGCCAGCCGGACCAGTCGTTCACGGCGGCCAGCACCTACAAACTGCCCCTGCTTATGGAGGAGGCACAGCTGATCACCTCCGGCCGGGCCTTGGCCTCGGCCTCGGATTCCATCTGCTACGAGAGCGATGATTGGGAGGATGGGTGGTTCTCCGATTACACGGACGGGGCATGCTACACGAGAGGTGAACTTGACCAGCGGGTTGCCCACTACTCGGACAACACGGCCGCCCACATGCTAGTTCGCACCGACGGCGGCAGCGATGCGCTCAACGCCTACGCCGCCCAGCTGGGAGCGCACGAGTCCACCTTCTTCCAGCCCAACCTGACCACAGCCTCCGATCTTGCCCGACTCTGGCAATCCGAAGCGACCGGTCAGGCCGGTGGAGCCGCCGCCCAGGCCTACCTCTACCCACTACTGACCGGGACAGAATTTGAGTCTGGCATTCCAGCCGGCGTCCCGAGCGGTACCCAGGTAGTGCACAAGGTGGGATTCATCGATGGCGTGGACAACGACGCCGCCCTCGTTAACGCCCCCCACGGCGCCTACATCTTGACCATCTGTACCAATGGCCAGGGAGGGGATTCCGGCTGGCAGCTGGCAGCCTCAATCAGCCGCGTGGTGTCGAGCTATGAGAACGCGCGGTGAGATAGTGTCTGTCAAGTAGGCGCCATGATCACCTTTCGCTGGCCCTATGTGCGGCTAGAACGCTGCTGCTTCTGGCTTGCAAAAAGAGCTAATCGTTTACATTCTTGCTTTCGGTTGTGATAGCATTCGCTATCTAGCTAGAGGGAGATGCGCGAACCCCACTCAATGTAACTTTGATTTTTAAAGGAGGAAGAGCAACAAGATGACTTTTAATTTTTTCGCTGGTGGGCATTCACCTACTGACTGGATCCACACCTGTGCCACATATGGGGACGGTTACGGGGGTACTATAGTTGACAATACCCAATGTTCTGATTTTTATACGCCTAACAGACCGGGTCGCCCGATTTAAGATAGGTAACCGCTGGAGAGTAAG
>JBOHUW010000107.1:0-6038 GCA_050734895.1 Candidatus Dormibacteraceae bacterium
CTCTTGCACCCGCCGCTGGCCTTGATGATTTTTGTACGAGAAGCGGATCTTTTGCTTTCCGCTCCCCTCTAGGAGCAGCTTCTGCTCCTTCAAGCTAAGCATCGACCAGGGCCTCTTCATATCGATCTCGAATTCCTTGCAGACCGCCTTGAGCAGCTCGGGATAGAAGAATTGGGAGCGTGCCCAGGGATCGATCGCCCCGTCTTGGATGGTCAGTGAGCGATCGGGTACCACCAGTTCGGGGTCGGCGACCAGCTGCGAACCGAGTCCTGTACAGCGGGGACAGGCTCCATGGGGGTTGTTGAATGAGAAGCTGCGCGGCTCCGGTTCCGGAATGCTAATTCCATCAACCGGGCAGGCGTAATCCTGGGACATCACCAAGTCGGGCCGAGCGTTGTCGGCATCGGCGATGAGTACCGAACCCTGGCCCAACTTGGTCGCCGTCTCGACTGAATCGACCAGCCGGCTGCGCTGCTCCGGACCAAGCACAATGCGATCGACCACCACCTCCAGATCGTGCTTCTTGTAGCGCTCTAGGGGGATCTTCTCCTCCTCCTCCAGCTCATACATGTTGCCGTCCACCCGGACTCGCGAGAAACCCTGGCGGCGAACATCCTCGAGCAGTTGGTGGTACTCCCCCTTTCGCCCCTTGACGATCGGACCGAGGATCAGCAGCCGGCTCCCCTCGGGCAGCTTCTCGATTTGGCCAACCATCTGGTCAATCGTCTGTTTGTGAATTTCCCGGCCGCAGAGCGGGCAGTGGGGGTGGCCGATGCGGGCGAAGAGCAGGCGGAGGTAATCGTAAACCTCGGTTACCGTGCCCACCGTGGAGCGGGGGTTGCGAGAGGTTCCCTTCTGGTCGATGGAGATTGCCGGGGAGAGGCCTTCGATCGAGTCGAGATCGGGCTTCTCCATCTGACCGAGGAACTGGCGGGCGTAGGCGGAGAGGGATTCCACGTAGCGTCGCTGTCCCTCGGCGTAGATGGTGTCAAAGGCCAGCGATGATTTGCCCGAGCCGGAGAGGCCGGTGAAGACGATCAGCTTATCGCGGGGAATGGAGAGGCTGACATTCTTCAGGTTGTGCTCTCTCGCGCCTTTGATGATGATTCGGTCGGCTGCCACTTGGTCTATTTTCCTTTAATCACCGAGAGTGGTGCGGGGAGGAGAGGGTCGTGCGGTTCATTGAAGCGGAGATAGTAGCCATAGGGGTCGGCGAGGCGGAAATCACGAAGCCCCCAGGGCTTCATTTTCAGCTCTTCTACTACAGAGTCTAGCTCTTGGGCACGGCGGTAGAGCGCATCAAGATCACGGACGGTAAAGATGATCTCCACCCCATATCCGCGGCGGGTCTCCGGCGGAAAGGAGCGAAAATATGGTTGGGAGTGGACATTCTGGTTGCCCGGCCAGAAGCAGATCGCCAGCTCATCATACTGCATCACCAGATAGCCATCGGAACCAGCTCGTTGGTCCTCCCAGGCGACCTGAAATCCTAGCTTCCCATAAAATTCCTTAACTACTTCGAAGTTGGGAACGTGCAGCTCGACCCAGCTGCGGTTGGTGGACATCAAGCTCAATCTACCGATGTTGGCGGATTCTGTGGGGCATTCCTGATCATTAGCGGCGCCGCAAGCCTTAATTATAAGTGGCGCCCAGGGGCTACTTTCCTTGCCAATTTTAAGTTAGTTGTTTCGCTTCTTCAACAGTGCAAGTCCCTGGCCCCCAGCAATTTTCTGATAACCTTCTGATTCGATTTGGTGAATCTGATTCTCGAAGGCATTCGTATCTCGCCCTGTATAGGCATAATCTAGAGCTACATAGTCTGCATGCTGGGTGCCTTGATATTCGTATGTGTAGATGTATCTCCTATGTGTTAGATGAGGTGTAAGGTTGTTTTCTGCGGATACACTAGATGATGATGGAATAGCTTGCAGAGTAGGCTGAAAGGAGTTATATCGAGCCTCTGGTCGGAAGACTTTAAAATTAAAGTGCCGTGAAAATGGCATATCCCCAAATGCACAGGAGAAGATGAGCGATGCGACAACGATCCCGACAGTCAGCCACATCCTAACTTTGACTGAGAATATTGCAATGGCAAGAATAGCAGTAGCTAAAACTAGAGGGACAAGAGTAACTGCATAGTGATCGGTAAAAGAGTACTGTGGCGGATAACTAGATAGTAGGAGATACCCCAGAGTTGGTAGCAAAAGCAGCACCGCCCAACGAGCCAGAAAACTCAATCCTAGGACTGGCCCGAATATTCCAATCAGAAATGCTATCTTCTGCCTCTGTAGTAAAACCTTGGCTACGGTGATCGGCTTGGTGAGTAAAGTTAGAACAATTTGACGCCAGCTTGAACCAAGTCCAGAATAGCGAGTGCCTACATAGCCGTAAGAATGATGTTGAGCGAAAGCCGGGATTATGAATCCAACTATTACACTAAATATTGCCAGGCTCATTAGCAATACAGCAGCGCCAAGTTTAATGTTGCGCTTTCCTAAAAGGATGTACGCTCCGAAACCAATGCCGATCAGAGGCATCTCCTCTTTTATAAGAAAAGTAACAAGTAGGCAAACGATGAACCAAGTCATGCGCCGCGTTTCCAGAAAGTAAATTGCTAATCCGAGCGGCAGTACGGCTAAATTAGTTTCATGGAAATCCCAGAGGCTGTTATAGGCAACAGGAAGAGAGAGGAAATATATCAAGACCCAAGCCAATCTTGGTAGGCCAGGCTCTACACGAGAGCGGGCGAGTAAATAGATTGGTAGAGCTCCGGCCCCAAGGGCAAGGATTTGAATGACTAATAGAGTCTCTGGATGTGGAAAAATGAAATAGAAGGGGTATAAGATCCAATAAATTGGTGAAAAGTGATCGCCAAAGAAGGAATGGGGCTGGGCAATACCCAAGCTAATAGTCGATTCGAAGGGTCGTCCCTGGGTTGTATTCCAAAAGATCTGATCGAAGATGCCTAGATCATCACCAAATGAATGGTAGGTGGCATGCCGCAAGATGGCAAGGGGCCCGAATAAAGCGACATACCCTGCGATCAATGCCAATACAGCAATAAGTTCTCTGCGAATAGCAATCTGTCGCATCTTGTTAAATGTGACTAGCATTAAACTGGCGGCTTTTCGGAAGATTTAGATGAATTCTCGATTTGCATTGGCGCTATTTAAATTTCCTGGGCGTGCCGATCCCGTCAACTTAAGCTCGTTACATTCTAGGGTTCGGTATGCTTTTGAGCAACATCACTAGCGCCAAGAATTAACAATATCTTGGGGGGAATATACGGCATCCAGATCGGCTGACGCCGATCAGGGCGGCATTTTCGCAGCCCGGAAGTTGGGCGCGGTGTTTGAGCAGGGCGGCTAAATCTCGGTCATCGAGCGGTTCTCGCTCTCGCCACTTAATCGAGCCAACCAATGAGATTTGCCGGGCATTGGGCCAACGGTCGGCGCCCACCAGGTCGATTTCGATCTGTCCGTTGCGAGTCCAGTAGCTGCTCTCGGCCATCGCTGGTCACCGCGTTGAAATGGCTCTGGAGGATCTCCAGCTCGCGTTTTCAGCCGATGAATGATTGCAGAGCTTTCGTCCCATGATACTAACATTGATGTTAGTATCATGGGCGATAGTAACTTGTTGGGCATGGCCCGGGTTTGGCTCTTCATCCCTAGTAAAATCCGTCATTCCCTTCCCCACACCCTCTAAGCTTTATAGAGTGAATGAGAGCGCGGGAGAGGGGCGTTTCCCGCCCGACGATCAAGTCCGGAGTCGTTTTGCCCGCGTTGCGGAGAATTACGACACCGCTTATTTCTTATCGGATCCGGCTCGTTTGGCCGAGGCGGTGATGCTCTGCAAGCCTAGGCCATCCGACTTAGCCCTTGATGTGGCAACCGGAACTGGGCATACCGCTCTCGCCTTAGCTGGTTACGTACGCTCGGTGGTCGGTTTGGACCTTACCGAGCAGATGCTCTCCTTTGCTCAGCAGCGAGCCATTGAGCGAGCCGTGGATAATGCGGCGTGGCTGCTTGGTGACGCCTGTTTATTGCCCTTCCTCGGAGCCTCTTTCGACCTTTATACAATACGCGCTGCCGCGCACCACTTCTACGATCTGGAAGCTTCGCTGCGGGAGGCGGTGCGGGTGTTGAAGCCGGGCGGACGAGCCTGTTTTATCGACATCTCTCCGCCGCTGGAGGTGCGAGAATTTTTGCATGACATCGAAGTGGAACTTGATCCTTCTCACATCCGCTGCCTGACCATTGAGGAGTGGACGGAAGTTTTGACCAAGGTGGGGTTTGAGGTGGAGTTCTTCGAGCGGCGGCAGGAGGAGTGGGATTTTGCCGGCTGGATGGAGACCCAATCGATCCCTGCTGCCAAGGCTGAGGAGTTGGCCGAGCGAATCGAATCGGCCCCGGTGGCGGTGCGCGAGGTGCTGGCTCCTCGACGCCAGGCCGGCCGGCTCTATCACTCCTACTGGCACGCCATGATTCGGGCTCGTAAGGCTAGATAGCGGAGGATTGATGAGCATGCACGATTATCACATCAATGTCTTTTGGAGTAGCGAGGATGGAGGTTGGATAGCCGACATCCCTGACTTGGAGTATTGTTCTGCTTACGGTTCCACTCCGGCCAAGGCATTGCAAGAGGTCCTTCAAGCTAGGGAAGCATGGTTAGAGTCGGCCCGGGTACATGGCGACCCAATCCCTGAGGCTGTTTATCGCCCTGCGATCTACGCTGCTCGATAGGCATTATTTAGCCGTGATGCGGGTTGGGGAGAATGTGCTACTGCGTGATCGGACCGGGCGTCGCTACTGGCTGCGGCTCGCGGCTGGAGCCACCTATTCTCTGCACAGCGGCACAGTGGCGCATGATCAACTAATCGGCCAGCCGGAAGGTAATGTGGTCAAGACTAGCCGAGGGGTGCGACTGTTAGCCCTTCGACCCACCCTCGCCGAACGGCTCCTAGATCGACCGCGGCAGGCACAGCCGATCTACGCTAAGGATCGCGGGACGGTTCTGACTCGAGCTGATATCTACCCCGGGGCTCGTGTATTGGAGGCGGGCACCGGAGCTGGTGCGCTTACCCTGACCTTATTACGGGCAGTTGGAACTACCGGGCAGCTTATTTCCTATGAGTTACGCGAGGATTTACAGCAGGCGGCACGGCAAACGATCATCGAGCTGTGGGGCGAGCTGCCGGTCAATTTGGAACTCCGGCTCGGAGATATCTATCAAGGGATACCAGAGGTAAATTGGGATCGTGTACTGCTTGATCTGCCCGAACCCTGGCAGGTAGCTCCTCATCTTCCGGCGGCGTTGCGTCCGGGAGGTATAGTTTTCGCCCACTGCCCAAATGTAGATCAGGCTCAGCGCTTCCTGGAATCGCTACGTTCAGTGGGTGGATTTGGAGTGATGGAGACAGTCGAGCTGTTGGAGCGAAGTTGGACAATTCGGGACCGCAGTCTGCGGCCGTCACACCGTATGGTCGCCCATACTGGATTTTTAACCTTTGCTCGACGGTTGGCTGGCACGGAGCGATTTGAAGTCGATTCCGACGGCTTTTAAAATAATAATGTAGGGGCTAGGTGAGCAATGTCCCGATCAAAATAGAGGAGAGAAATGGGTAGAAGTAAGGTCACGGTCGTCGGCGCAGGCAATGTGGGGGCAACCACTGCCCAGCGGCTAGCCGAGCGTGGGTGGTGCGATGTGGTTCTGGTCGACATCGTGGAGGGCATGCCCCAGGGGAAGGCATTGGATCTTCTGGAGACCGGACCGGTAGAGAGGTACGATTCACGGGTTATCGGGACCAATGGCTACTCCGAGAGCGCAAATTCAGATGTAGTGGTGATCACCTCGGGGATCGCCCGGAAGCCAGGGATGAGTCGCGACGATTTGCTGGCCACCAATGCAGGCATCGTTCGTCAGGTGACCGAAGAGGTCAAATCCACCTCGCCCAACGCGATCTTGATCGTCGTCTCCAACCCGCTGGATGCAATGGTTACCCTAGCCCATCAGGTCTCGGGGTTCCCTCGGCAGCGAGT
>JBOHUW010000108.1:0-6035 GCA_050734895.1 Candidatus Dormibacteraceae bacterium
ACTTGGGCTGGGGTGCACTCATGCCGTTCTGCAATACTCAGGATTGTCGGTTCTTGGAGCAAGTCGCCAGCCCTCCCGAGCGGACTCCAAGCCTGGGTGACGATACCCCGCCTAGGGTTGTACTCCCGCAGAGCCACTCGCCCAATTCGAGGTTCCAGCTGGATCTGGTTGACGGCAGGAAGCGTTTCTCGCTCGCTAATTAATCGATCGATGTGGGCAGGTTTGAAATTAGAGACTCCGATAGTTCTGACAAGTTTCTCTTGCTGGAGATCCTCGAGTGCGTGCCAGCTCTCAACAAAGTGGTTCTTCCAGGGATTTGGCCAGTGGATAAGATACAGGTCGAGATAATCTACGTCGAGGATTTGAATACTGCGTTTGCAGGCCTCGAGCGTTCGCTTATATCCATGGTCGCGGTCGCGAAGCTTAGTGGTCAGGAATATTTCTTTGCGAGAAACTCCTGATGCGCGGATGCCCTTGCCTACCCCAGCCTCATTTTCGTAGGCGGCGGCAGTGTCGATTAAGCGATAGCCAGTCGCGATTGCAGTCGCGACTACTCGCTCGGCATTGGGGTCGGAAATCGGCCAGGTACCGTAACCGATCTGGGGTATGGTGATCCCATCTTGAAGCCGAAGCGTCGGAATGGTAAACATCGCTTCCCGATTGTACGGAGTCCTGTCGCTGACGAGCTATTATGCAGCGAAGATTGCTATCGCATGTGTTTGGAGTAAGAAACAGAGGTTCCTGTTGGGCGTGAGCGATCTATATTTGCGGACCTTGTGAGTCTGAGTTCTGAAGAAGATCAAGTGAACAGCCTCTCCAAAATGCGGTCGAGAGCGATAGCTGCTTCCTCGAAGGCTGGGAGTTCGGAGACGAAGGAATGGAGCCTCGAATTCCATTGTCGCTGGTATTCACTGAGCACAGCTGGATGTTTGAAATCGCTAATACCATCATAGGAGACGCCTCGGACACGAGCCTTTGCCGCAAGGGGCTGCCTCAACGCTGGCCAGTTGATTCGCTGCTCGTACTGTCTGTAGAGATACCAGAGATCGTACAGATCCCGCGGCCGGTTAAGCCAGTTACGTCTCTCCAGGTTTTGCCTGGCCTGGAGAAAGGCGCGAAGCTTCTCGATGGCGATTTCCTCAAGGCTGTAGCAATAGATCTGAGAGTTGGGATCCTCCCCCTCGAATAAGTGGATAATCTCTCGTTTCACGAGTGGCAGGACGACGGGTTCATCGCGTGTGATTTCCACTTTTATCGGCAGGCTCGCTCCCGTCGGGTACTCCACCTGTATCCGGTAATCGATTTGACCGAAGGGATGGTCCTGCCGATGAACCTGACGCTGCCCTATGAACCGAAAGCGCCCGAATGGTGAGATAAGCTTTTCGGCCCGAGTGCAAGCCTCCTCCAGTTGACTCTCGATTACAGCTTCCCCTCGTTGTTCGAGAAGAGTGAAGTCCAGATCTTCCGAGAATCGATATCCTCGGAAGTAGCATTTGCGTAGAGCTGTTCCGCCTTTGAAAGCGAGGATCACTCCAAGCTGGCCGCTATATATCGCGGCCAGTATGTAGCTCAATGCGTAGTCTCTGAGTACGACGTGGTGGGGTGCGCCGGTCGCTTGGACGACTGCTTTTATGCGGGTCTCAAAAGGTCTCAGTGCCATCCTCGCTTAGACCTCGGGTAGCGCTTGTCCGGTCACGCGCCTCCAGGCATCGGCCAGGCGTCGAATGGGAAGTGGCCTTCCCATTTGACTTGCATACTCGGCAATTTTGTGGGCGTCGATGCTTTGCAAGTGCTCATCGAGGATTTGCTCGCCGAGCCCGCCAGCGCCGAAGCCACGCATCTGGATGAATGCATCAAGAAGCGCCCGTTCCCGATCGAAAATCGGCACCTGGCTTCGAGAATCCACCCAGACGAGCTCGACGCCGAATAGGTCGATTTTGGGAATGCGGACAAATTCGTAGCGCACGCCATCAATCACCCAAGCTGCATGGCCACTTGTATACTGATTTTCCTGCCGAGCCGTTCCTCCGCGCATCTCGGGGGTAACAACGACCTTGGGCGTCGAGGCGGTGACTACAAACGGAACCTGCTCGATCAACCCCCAATGTTGAAGTGCCGACCAGCGGCTGATCGCCGAAGGCTGGACCAGCCGGGTTGCGATTGCGAATGAATGTGGTGCAGCTCCCCCTGCGAGCGGGCTTTCCACGACATAAAGCGTCTTTGCCAGACTCCTCAGGTAGGTTGATCTGGTGAGTTCGTGCAAGATCTTATAGACATGGCTGTCCGAGACGCCGAGTTCTCTTCCTACTTCGACCGCCTCACCGCTGGTGAAGAGCAGGCCATAGCGTTCAACAAGATGGTCTAGCAGGCGAATTCCAACCGGTGTTGCGTAATTATTATGCTGCATATCTTTCTGAATCAGTAAGTTATGTAGCAATTCTATCACAAAGAGGACGGATTAACCCAGCAATCAAGGCCTTCAACCAATAGCCCGAAAATCGAAGAGTCACTATATATAGCGGGTTTCGTTAACCTTCCCCAAGTTAAGAGCACAGCGTAAGGGCTCTAGATATTGTGGATCTGGACGTCGTGGGTTCGAGCCCCATCAGCCACCCCATCGAATTTGGAAGAGTCACTGTTGGCTAAACGGTCTTCTCTAAGAAAGACGTTTCTTTCTTGGACACATAAAGTGCTACCGGAAATAGTCGTCCTTCCCGGTGGCACAGAGGTTGGCTTTGAGCAAATTAGTTATATGTGGGTGCCACTTCGTGTAGCGTTCCCACCAGAGAGGGAGCTTCTTCCCGTGACGTGGTACAATGTTCCCTATGGCAGCGATAGCTTGGCGAGTACATGAGTTGGCCGGGCATCGGGGATGGGGCACCCGTCAGCTGGCTGAAGCCGCAGGCCTCGACCAGAAGACGGTTAGGAACATTCTCAGGGCTCGAGCTACCCGAGTGGACCTTGATACAATTGCACGCCTTTCCGAGGCTTTGGAAGTCAAGCCTGGTGCCCTGTGGTGCACTGATCTCGACCGAGCACAAGCGTGGCAGAATACGGCTGGGTCGGCGGGCCAAGGAGCACCTGCCGAACTGGCCGAAGTATTGGCGGGTACCTGGTCGGAACGGATGGACCCGGGATTTGAGCGCTCTACACGATCCTCGTGAGCCGCTGCTATCTGGATACCAACTTTCTTTATGCGCATCTTCGTGATCCTCGAGATGGCTCAGCGGCGCTTATGGAGGAATGGCGAGATCGTGTAGTGAAGGAGATCGCCAATGACAGTGGTGTCATCAGTGCCCTGGTGATCGACGAGATCGCTTATCGGCTAGTCCTGGCATGGTTGCGCGATGATGGAGATCAGGATCCCTTATCCACTTACCGCCGGGATCCAGGCAGGGTGATGCGTGCGATGCCGCATCGTCTTGCGGTCATATGGCGTTCGATTGACAGCTTGGAGCTGGAGTTAGAGCAAACGAACTTGGCTACGGTCAACCAAGCCAAGGGGCTCATGTCGAAACCGGGCCTGGCTCCACGCGATGCCTTTCATGCAGCCCACGCAATTCGTGCAAGTTGCAGCGTAATTGTCAGCTCCGATTCTGAATTCGATCGCTTAAAGGAGATCCGGAGAGTCGGTCCCAGAGCCGCTTGCTGAAAGGTAAATCGTGTAGGGCCTGAAATCGAAGAGTCACCATGTTGCTCGTGAACCGATCCCCTAAGACTAGGACGTGGCATTCTCCCTGCTGGAGCGAATCTTCAAACACGTCGGCCTGACGAGAGGCAGGGTCACCATCCTCGGTCTGGCAAGAGGTAGGTGACCCTGGCCCCGCAATCGTCAGCAGTCGCGTTCGAAATTACCGCTTCCCCAGTGCGTCTTACCCACGGCCTGTGCGAGGTCGACGCACTGCGTATGTGCATTCCCGGACGGATTCCTGAGCGTGCCCAGGATGGACCATAGCGCCCGTTCAGGAGCGTGTCCCCAGTGGCCTTGATGCCCCTAGTCCCAGCAGGTATGGCCATTCCCGCTGTGATATGCCTGGACGTGAGCCGAGTTGATAGACTTGCTGCCCGGCTCCCTCTCGGTAGTGTTGATCGGGTTGCAGCTCGCGCTGTTGCGCCAGTTGCCGCCCTCGACTCGCTCCCAAACCTGGAACGCGGACTCGTTGGCTCCCGTGTCTGGTGCATTGATGCCCGGATACGTGAAGACCGCGGCGGCGAAGGTACTGGGCCCGCAGTTGTTCGTTCCGCCACAGTTGGCGGCCGAGGCGGTGGTCGTCCCCGCCATCACCATGACGACGGCGGTCGCTACGGTTAAGGGCAAAGAGCAAACCAACTGTCGTATGGACAAATGAGATCTGTTCATCGATATGATCCTCCTTTCTGTAGGGTGTCCGAGTTTAGTGGAGACTATCTATGTGGAGAGGGATAGTAAGGCGCCTCCGATCTAACAAATAATGATAGTTGGTTTCCCCCAAAATGGGTAAAAATGTTAACGCCGAATTCTCACTGAAGGCTGGTCTGCCCCCTTGAAATGGGCCCAGTCACTAGCTTGCAAATTGTTGACGATTCTCTGAAGTAAGAGCTTTTGGTCGGTGCCAGCGGACATTTCGCCTGGGCGCTCGGATGAACAGAGATGAACCCACTTAAGGCTCAAACCCGCTATTGGGGGGTCTTGACCTGCGTCTGCACTCGGATCAGCTCGGCGATCTCTTTGCGCGGAACGCGGCCCATACCGCATTCCGTAGCAACACCGAAGTGAGGCACGTACTTGCTTGCCATATCGGCTCGGCGCTGAGCACCCTCGAGACCGTCCTCATGGTGGACCAGGCCCAAGTACAGCTCCCCGTAGTCGGGAAAATAACGAGGGCTCCGAGCCGTGCCAGTTGGTCGATGAGAGGCTCCGGATTGCTGGATTTGGGTACCGGATCCATCGCCTCGAGTAGCTTTATCTCGTTGGCTGCGTACCATTGGATAGCAAGCTTGTCGATTGGGATGACAGCGGTCACCTGTTCGATCTCCTTATTTAGTTGACCGATGGGATGCCCTTGGGTATATTTCCCGGACTGGAAAAGTGGAGTTTAGACCGGCTTCACCATCGGGAAGAGGATCGTTTCTCGGATGCCCTTCCCGGTGAAGGCCATAAGCAGTCGGTCGATGCCTATCCCCACCCCGGCTGTCGGAGGCATGCCGTATTCGAGAGCTCGGAGAAAGTCTTCATCGAGCTGCATCGCTTCGGTGTCGCCGTCAGCGGCGAGTAGCGACTGCTCAGTCAATCGTCGCCGTTGCTCTATAGGGTCGATCAGCTCCGAATAACCCGTGCCGAGTTCCATCCCGAATCCGATTAGGTCCCACTTTTCGGTCAGCAGTGGATCGGTGCGATGCTGACGAACAAGGGGACTCGTTTCCAGCGGGAAGTCGCGCACGAAGGTCGGCTGGATAAGGGTGCGCTCAACCAGCGCCTCGAACAGCTGCTCAATGAGCTTGCCGGCCCCCCAGGCGGGATCCCAGGCAATGTTACGGGCGTCCGCATACCTACGCAACAAGTCAAGTGGCGTACGGGGAGTAATCTCTTCTCCTAGGACGTCGGAAACCGCGCCGTACAGTGTGATCGCTGGCCACTCGATACCGAGTTCAATGTCGCCGTACTTGCTTGGCACGATGGTGCTGCCAAAGACCGCAGTTGTTGCCTCCTGAATCAGCTGACAGGTCAGCGCTGCTCCGGTGTTGTAATCGCCATAGGCCTGGTAGAACTCCAGCATCGTGAATTCGGGATTGTGCGTGGAGTCCATCCCTTCATTGCGGAAGTTCCGATTGATTTCAAAGACCTTCTCGATCCCGCCGACAATGAGCCGCTTAAGGAAGAGTTCGGGGGCGATTCGCAGATAGAGGTCAAGATCGTAGGCGTTGATGTGGGTGGTGAACGGCCGTGCGGTGGCTCCCCCATGAGTCTGCTGGAGCATGGGGGTTTCCACTTCCAGGAATCCGCGCTCCCGCAGCCCTGCCAGCAGCGCCTGCACCGCCTCCGCACGCTGCTTGAC
>JBOHUW010000109.1:0-6023 GCA_050734895.1 Candidatus Dormibacteraceae bacterium
GATGAGAGGAGAATAGAAGAGATGCTTGAGGTTGAGGAGCGGCCTGCGGGCCAGCGAGCACAGACAGTTGTTGGGCGAGTTGCCCAGGTGATCGGAGCAGTGGTTGACGTTGAGTTTGCCGAGGGCCAGCTGCCGGCGATTTACGAAGCGCTGGAAGTGGATAGCAGCGACCGGCGCGTGGTGCTGGAGGTGCAGCAGGAGTTAGGCGATAATCTGGTTCGCTGCATCTCGATGGATGCCACCGAAGGATTCCGTCGAGGAGATCAGGTGCGGGCCACCGGCCAGCCGATCTCGGTACCAGTGGGAGAGCCTACGTTGGGGCGGATGTTCAACGTGGTTGGTGAACCGTTGGACGACAAGCCAATTGCGGCCGACATGCAGCGCTGGCCGATTCACCGCTTGGCCCCGCCGCTTGAGGAGCAGCAGGTCCAGATCGAGATCCTGGAGACGGGGATCAAGGTCATTGACCTAATTTGTTGTTTCGCTAAGGGATCCAAGATCGGCCTCTTCGGAGGAGCCGGAGTTGGCAAGACGGTGTTGGTACAGGAGTTGATCCGGAACATCGCCACTGAACACAAGGGCCGATCTGTCTTCGCCGGAGTGGGGGAGAGAACCCGAGAGGGGAACGAACTTTATACTGAAATGCAGGAGTCGGGAGTACTCGAACAGACCAGTTTGGTCTTTGGTCAGATGAACGAACCGCCAGGGGCGCGGGCGCGAATCGCACTGACTGGACTGACTATGGCCGAATACTTCCGTGACACCGAAGGGGCTGACGTTCTCTTCTTTGTCGACAACATCTTCCGTTACATGCTGGCCGGCTCAGAGGTCTCCGCCCTTTTAGGTCGAATGCCCTCGGCAGTTGGTTATCAGCCCACGTTGGCCACTGAAATGGGATTGCTCCAGGAGCGGATCACCTCGACCAAAAGTGGTTCAATCACCTCGGTGCAGGCGGTCTATGTACCGGCAGATGACTTCACCGATCCGGCGATCCAGACTACTTTTGCCCACCTGGGAGCCACCGTCTCACTCAATCGTGAGCTGACTAACATCGGTATTTTCCCGGCGGTCGATCCGCTGGAATCCTTCAGTCGCTTCCTGATTCCGGCGGTGGTCGGGCAGGATCACTATGATGCCGCTCAGGGGGTCAAGGAAACCATGCAGCGTTATAAGGAGCTGCAGGACATCATCGCTATTCTGGGGGTTGAAGAGCTCTCCGAGGACGATAAGTTGGTGGTGACGCGGGCCCGGAAGATCCAGCGCTTCCTCTCTCAGCCAATGAATGTAGCCGAGCGCTTTACTGGTCTTTCCGGTCGATATGTCCCAATCCAGGAGACAGTCCGGGGTTTCAAAGAGATCCTGGCCGGCCAGCATGACGACCTTCCGGAGCAGGCGTTTTACATGGTGGGAACGATCGACGAGGCGCGGGAGAAGGCCGCGGCGAGCAGCCAAGAGGAGCGATAGATGCAGCTCCGAGTGGTGAGCGTCGAGGGTTCTCTCTTTGAGGGAGAGGTTGATAGTGAGGGTCAACCCTGTCTAGTGGTAGAGGGAGTAGAGGGCGAGATGGGGATTTTGCCCCGCCATGCTCCGTTGCTGACCACCCTCCGTCCGGGACGACTGCTGATCAGAAACCACGGTGAGGAGACCGAACTATTTGTTGGGGGAGGTTTCCTGGAGGTGTTGCCGGAGCGAGTAACCGTGCTTGCCGATGTTGCCGAGCGAGCGGAGGAGATCAGCGAGACGGCGAGTGAGGCGGCGCGTCACAGGGCGGCCGAGCGACTGGCCGAGCAGGGCACCCCGCATGAGGAGGCGGAGATGCGCCAGGAGCTGGAGGTGGCCGAGGCCCGGTTGCGCCTGGCCCGCACCCGCCGGGAGCGACGGTAACTTTGGAGAGATGAGTCCCGCTCAGCTGTGGCGGTTGCAGAACGACTCCTCGTTCCGTGAGGTGCCGCTTGTGATGGTGCGTATCCTAATGACGCCCGAGCAGCTTGAGACTGCGATTACGCTCTACGAGCGGTTACTAAGAGTCCCGTGCGATTTGCGGTTCGAGTACCCGGAAATGAGCCTGCGGCTGGCGTCAATCGGTAATGTCTTGTTGATTGCCGGCAACGAGACGGCACTGGAGTCGTTTCGAGCGACGGCGATGACGCTGCTGGTGGCTTCGTTGGACGAGTACCTTGAGCGCTTTGATGCGCTCGGAGTGGAAGTGGTCTCCCCGCCCAAGGCGGTGCCGACCGGTCGTAACCTGCTCGCCCGCCATCCCGATGGCACGCTCGTTGAGTACGTCGAACATCGCCGTCAACCCGGCGAGGCTGGATGAAAACCGCTCTGCGCTAACAGCTGAAGAAGCCCGTCGATGCCTACGATAGTCGGAATGAATCAGGCTTCCTTACAGCGTTGCCTTAGCCCCTCTGATATTTGTCCCAAACTGAAGCCGTGTTCAGCTACAGATATGGCCATTTCGACCAACTCTTGGTCATCCGCCTCCAGCTCCCACCCCTCACGGTTTAACCAGACGATCATCGCGGCAACTCCTGTGCGCTTGTTGCGATCTATAAATCCGGGATTTTGGATCAGAGATGCCAGGAGCGCAGCAGATCGATCGAAAGGGGTGCTGTAGAGCTGTATGCCGCTAAAGCTGGTAGCTGGTCGAGCTAACGCTGATTCGAGCAAGCCGGAATCGCGAATTCCCTGTACGCCACCGAAGCGATCGATGGCCTCAATGTGGATATAGATCAGCTCTTCGAGAGTGATTAGCTGATCAGATTGTTCAGCGATCAGCCAACTCGCTCATTGCTTTATGGTGGCGCTGCATGATTCGATCGACATGAGCTGCAAATACAGGACTAATTGGTTTGACTTCGGAATCGATATCCAGATGTCCCAATCGAGATCGGATAATCACTGTGTCATCAGCGGCCAAACTAGAGTCCTTTAGAAGTTCAGCCGGCAAGCTCAACATTATCGAGCCACCTACTTTGCGCAGGGTACGCTTCATCTCCATGCTTGAATTATATTCGATAAAATAAGTCGATGCCACGGTGGCAGTCAGACGATCATCGGCTCGGGCCGGGAGGCCATTCCGAGTGCGTTGCATGACGAGAATAATCGCTTGACTTGACAAATATTGCCTGGGCAATTAGGCTGGAAGCGTGTTGGTTACTGATCCTCGGCTGATCCCCCTGATCTTTCAGGCTTCGCGGGCGCTTGAGTCCGCCGGCGATCGGGAGCTGGCTGCTTTCGGGGTCACCGGCCAGCAGGCCGGGCTACTCCTCCTCACCTACCGGGGGGGTGGAACGATGCTAAGCAAGCTGGCGGGCATGATGGGGATCGACAACGCTGCTCTGACTCGCCTGGTCGATCGACTGGAGGCGAAGGGTCTGGTCGCCCGTCAGGCCGACTCCCACGATCGCCGCATGATCGGTGTGCAGCTGACCGACACCGGCCGAGAGTTGGTCCCGCGTCTGACCCCAGTGGTCCACCGTCTCGAGTCGCGAGCGCGGACCGGCTTCTCCGAGGAAGAGATGGATCAGCTCATAGGGCTGCTCAGCCGAGTACTTGACAATACGCGGGCCCAGTCCGCCTCAAGATCATCTAAAGACTAGGAGGATAACCATGGCTACCATAACTTCCGACGAGAAGATCTCTACTCCATTCACACCCCGGCTCATGCAGTTCATGCTGGGCTTTCAGGCTACTCAGGTGGCCAATACCCTGCTGCGCCTCGGGGTCGACGACATATTGTCCCGAGGATCGCATCCGGTGTCGGAGATAGCTAAGGCAGTCGATGCCAGCGCTGATGGCCTAGTGCGCCTACTTCGGGGAGCGGCGGCCTTGGACCTGGTCCGGGAGACGGAGCAGGAGCACTTCGAGCTGACTGCCTTCGGCGCCGAGCTCCACGCCAACCGTGATATGGCGGCATTCCTCGGTGATCCGGCCATGTACCTGGTCAATTCCCGGATGTCCGACGCGGTGCGCTCGGGCCGTCCGGTTGCTCGTGACGTGTTGGGCGTGGACATGTGGGAGTACCTAAGCAAGCACCCTGAGGAGCAGGCGACCTTCGATCGGGCGATGACGACCGGAACCGAGCAGATGACGGAAGAAGTCGTGCGAATCTACAATCCCTCCCGCTTTCACCGCATCGTGGACGTGGGGGGAGGACAGGGGGCGACCCTAGCCGGTCTGCTCCAGGCTGCGCCCCAGGCCTCGGGTATTCTATTCGACCAGCCGCAGGTCATCAAGGGAGCGGCGGATACCTTCGCTGCGAAGGGCTTGAGCGACCGCGTCGAGCTGGTCGGGGGCAGCTTCTTGGAGTCGGTTCCAACTGGTGGTGACCTCTATGTCATCAAGGGGGTCATCCATAATTGGGATGACGAGGGCGCCGGCTTGATCCTGCGCAGGTGTGCCGAGGCAGCGCCGGCAGGCGCGACCCTGCTCATCGTAGAGACCGTGTTGCCGGATGGCCTGGAGCCCTCATTTCTCCACCTGATGGATCTCTTAATGATGGTTGGGCTGGGTGGTCGAGAGCGGACGGTGGAGCACCACCGCGCCCTCCTTCGGGGCGCTGGCTGGAAGCTCGAGGGGGTCACAAATACTCCCGTCCCCGTCATGCCTTTCGCCCTGCTGGAGGCCCACAAAATTCGCTGACGTGTTGCTATTCCGGCAATAGGGTCAGATAGGGGCAGTGCCTCGGTCGCACGATTGAAAAATGGCGTAGATCTAGAGTAGCCAGTTGGGTTTCGCCTAGCCGTTCACAGATCGCCATGATCGAGGCATCCACCAATCCCAGGCAAAGGTCCTGGTATTGCAATTCGAACTCGGCTGCACGGACTAAGTCCTCCCCTTGGGGAGAGATCAGACGATAGGCTCCTCGCTTGATATCTTTAACAAGATCCATCCATATCTGAGGGCTGGCCAATTTCCGTAGCCAATAATCCACTTCAACTAAAACTGTGCTTGGAATCAGGAGATCATCGGAGCTTCCGAGCAGCTCTTGGCAGCGCTGATGGTTCTTATCTCTGCGATCCAGGGCAGCAACAATTGGGCCGGTATCTAGAATTAGGGGCATTATTAATGAAATGGTTGAGCGGCTGGATCTTCTCTCTCCATGGCAGCAGCGATGTCACCACCTTCACTTTCAAAGGTCCCTAAGCGTGGCTTTCGCTTCCGTCTCAAACAGTGAGCATATTCCGCTACCACCTTCCCCAACATCCGACCAAGAGAGAGCCCCTGCGAACGAGCTTCGTCCGAAATAAGCTCCAAATCACCAGCATTGGCGACTAAAGTAGTTCTGCGATTCATGATGCACATCATACATCAAAATCGTTGGGTCGGCAAGCGAGGTAGAATTAACATCTTCCATGAGTCAATCCATTAGACGTCCCTTCCGTTTTGCAGTCGTGACTGCTCAGGTGAGCAGTGCCCAGGAGTGGGTGAGCATTGCTCGTCGAGTGGAGTCCACCGGCTATACGACGCTTCTGATGCCGGATGCTCCGGCGGGTCCGGTGTTGTCTCCGCTACCTGCTCTGGCGGTGGCGGCGGCCAGCACTACTACCCTCCGATTGGGAACTTGGGTGCTGGCCAACAACCTCCACAACCCAGTGCTGCTGGCACGCGAATCGGCAACCCTCGACTTACTCTCGGGGGGGCGCTTCGAGCTTGGCCTGGGCACGGGCCGTCCCGATAACGACTATGCCAGTGTGGGCCTGAGCATGGAATCAGGCGGAGAGCGGGTTCGGCGCCTGGGTGAATCGGTACGCATTATCAATGCGTTGTTTCGGGGTGAGTCGGTGACCGTTAGCGGTAGTCATTATTCGATCAGCGGGGCGACGTTGTTTCCGACTCCGTTGCGACGGCTACCGATGCTGCTGGCTGCCTCGGGTAAGCGAGCGATCGAGCTAGCTGGTGAACAGGCCAACATCGTAGCCATGGGAGCCCACTTCGGCAGTCAACTATCCGAACAGGTCGAGTGGCTGAAGGCGGGCGCCGGGGAACGCTTCTCATCGATCGAACTGAGCACGCTC
>JBOHUW010000110.1:0-6012 GCA_050734895.1 Candidatus Dormibacteraceae bacterium
GTCGGAGAGTATGCCCCCGATTATCCCCCCTGGAATTGCGGTGGTCAGGACCACCAGCAGCCAGAGGGAGGTGAACTGGTCGGGGTGAGGTACGGTGACAACCTCCCGGAAGAAAGGGGAGAGGAAGTACAGAACGACGCTAATCGCCGCTGTCATCAACAGCCGGGTTAGTACCACCCAGCCGAAATCGCTGTTGAGCAGGGGGGAGAGAAATTGGGCTAAATCGGGTCTGGCTGACGATGCACCGGCCTTATTCGAAGTCTCCCGGGCGTATAGCAGCACCGGTAGAAAGGAGAGCATGACCACCCCTCCGATCACCAGGTACATCAGCTGGATTAGGCCGAAGGTAGCCAGGAGGAGGGTCATCCCCACCCCGGCCAGGCCCCCGAGATTGGTCATCGCGGAGAGGACGCCGCTGGTCTGTCCGAACTCCTCAGCCGGAACAAGGTCGGGAATGATGGCGGCGTAGGCAGCGGTGGCGGCGTTGTTGAAGAGCTGGATCAGCAGATAACCGACGAACAGCTGGAGATAAGCAGAGGCGGTGAACATCACCACCAGCCCGAGCAGGTTGCCGATTATCCCGACTACAATTACCGGCCGACGGCGGCCCCAGGGGGTGTGCAGGCGGTCGGAGAGGAGCCCGGTCAGGGGAGGCACGATCACCGCCAGCACTCCGCCGGCGCCAATTATTGCTCCAATTGCCAGCGCTTCCTGCTGCCGGGTTACGAATTGATGGATTTGAGCCTGGAGCAGGACGGCACCGATCGGCAGCCAGTGAAAGTTGAGCCCAAACCAGCCGCTATTCAAAGTCAAGTGCCGGATTCGAGTTGACGGTATTGCTGCTTGAGCGGAGGACATCAGCGGGGAGTTTAACCGGTTAAACTGAACTTCACATGTTATTCCTAGCTAAAAGCCTTCGCACCATGGTGCTGGAGGTTCCCAACCAAGGTAAGCTAGCCTACTCTCTGCTGCGTGATTCGAGGGTTCCCCTACCTCCCAAGTTGGGCTTGATCGGTGCGCTGGGGCTTATAGTTAGTCCTCTTGACCTCCCCGCCTGGATTCCTCTGGTCGGGGAGCTGGATATGCTGGCCCTCGGCTTGCTGGCCGTCAAGATCTTCATTCGTGCCTGTCCAAAGGAGTTGGTTGAGGAACACCGAATTGCTCTGGCCAGGAAAGAGGGCTTATTCCATGACGATCTGCAGGCAGCTTGTAGTGGAATAAGCCAGAGGGGCAAGAATTGGCTCGGTCGGATTCTTCCGCTGGGCGGCAAAAGTAGGGGCTAGGCTTGCCTCGCCCGATAAAAAAGGAGTAATCCATTAAGTGTCCACAATGAAGGTCCTGCTGACCAAGCAAGTAGAAAATGTTGGTTCAGTGGGCGATATAAAAGAGGTAAAAGCCGGCTTCGGTCGTAACTTCCTCATCCCCCGTCAGCTGGCCGTTCGGGCGCATCGGGGAATGGCGGCGGCCGCGGAGCAGATTCGCCAGGCGGCCGCTCGTCGGGAAGCTCAGGATCGCCAGGCGGCCTTGGAGTTGGCCCACTCGATCGCCGACAAGACGGTCATCTGTCAGCTGAAGGTTGGGGTTGGGGATAAGGTCTTCGGCGCGATAACTAACGATGACATCGCTACCGCACTCTTCGCCCAGCATGAGGTGGAGCTTGATAAGAG
Organism: Candidatus Dormibacteraceae bacterium; assembly: GCA_050734895.1. Taxonomy (GTDB): domain Bacteria; phylum Chloroflexota; class Dormibacteria; order Dormibacterales; family Dormibacteraceae; genus JBOHUW01. The sequence continues at coordinate 1,668 of JBOHUW010000110.1, forward strand.
ATCGATTGATCTTCGCGATCCAATCAAGCAACTTGGTGAGCATCAGGTAACGCTACGTCTGCATCGAGAGGTTCCTGCTCAGGTTAACGTTATCGTCACCGCCGCCCGATAGGCGGCATGGCTAGCTCGATCTCCGCTGGGCGGATCGAGGCCAAGGTCCCGCCTCATGATCTGGAGGCGGAGGCCTCCGTGTTGGGCGCTATCCTGCTTGATCCGACGGCGATCACTCGGATTCTGGAGATGCTTGATCCGGAGGACTTCTATCGCGAGAATGGAGGTCAGATCTTCAAGGCGGCAATCTCCCTCTTTCGCGAGGGCGAGCCGATCGATCACATCACCCTCTCGGCCGAGTTGGAGAAAGCGGGGATCCTGGAGCGGGTGGGCGGGAGGGCCCATCTGGCCCTCCTCCAGGAGCAGACTCCGACCGCTGCCAATGTTGAGCACTATGCCCGCATCGTTAAGGATCGAGCCTGCAAACGGCGGCTGATCAGTGCCGGAACTCAGGTTACTGCCCTTGGCTACGATGATGGGCTGGACGCCGATGAGGCGGTCAACCAGGCCCAGGCCCACGTCTTCGAGATCTCCGATCAGCAGCGAAGTGGCTCTGGCCTGGAGCGGCTTTATGACCTCCTCCGCCCGGCCATGGATCGCATTGATACCCAGATGGCCGGAGGGGGTGGGGTAGTCGGTACGGCCAGCGGCTTCCAGGATGTGGACCGGATGACCAACGGCTTCAAGCCCTCCGACCTGGTAGTGATCGCCGGACGTCCCTCGATGGGCAAGACCAGCTTTGCATTGAATATCGCCCTCAACGCGGCGATTGAACAGCGGCTGCCGGTGGCCATCTTCAGTTTGGAGATGTCCAAGGAACAGCTGGTCGAGCGGATGCTCTGCGAGCAGGCCCAAATTGATGCTCAGCGCCTCCACCGAGGCATGCTCAGCGAGGCCGAGCACGAGCGTCTGGTCTATGCCCTCGGACCGTTGGGAGATGCTCCGATCTACATCGACGACTCACCGATGCTTGACGACCTGACGCTGCGGTTGAAGGCGCGGCAATCGAAGGCCAGGGAGGGCATCGAGCTGATAGTGCTCGACTACCTCCAGCTGATGCATGGCCGGCGCCCGGGGAACGATTCCAACCGGGTGCAGGAAGTCTCCAACATCTCCCGGTCGCTGAAAGGGATCGCTCGCGAGTTGAAGGTGCCGCTGCTGGCCATCTCCCAGCTTTCCCGTGCTCCTGAGTCACGGCCCGACAAGCGGCCGATCCTTAGCGACTTACGCGAAAGTGGATCTATAGAACAGGACGCGGATTTAGTTATGTTTCTATATAGAGATGAGTATTACAGTCGCGAGAAGAGCGAGAAGCCGGGGATAGCCGAGGTGATTGTGGCCAAGCACCGTAACGGTCCGACCGGGGTGGCCGAACTCCTCTTCCGGAAGGAGCTGACTCGCTTCGAGAACCTGGACCGGCGCCGTCCCCAGATGGACGATTCTACCGACGACTGAGGGAGCGGAATTACCCCCCAAAGATCTCCTCTGCAGTAATCGCCAGCACTCCCTCCGCGGAATCGACCTTCTCCCGAGCACATACCGCATACCCTAAATCCGGACTTCGATTGGGAAGGGAGGCGACTTTCCGCTCCAGCTCCCAGCGGAGCCGGGGCCCATTGACCCGTCGACTCCATTTGTCGCTGCTGAATTTCTCCAGGAGAGCAGACTTACCGATTCTCCGTCGGCCCCATACCAATCCCATGGCCGCCCCCCGGACGCTTCCATCACTGCTCCAACGCCTGGAGCTCTTCTTGACGGTTGACGAACATAACCAACATTACATGTCGGCGACATTAAGCGTCGGCGACATGTAATGCGGAGGTTCTTGTCCCCAAAGTATTCGGGCGGGTGAGACTAACATCTACTTATCCCAACCTACCGAGATCGAGCCGTAGTCATCCGCAAGGTGGATTATGGCGAGGCGGATCGCATCTATACCCTACTGACCAGCGAGCATGGCAAGGTAGGGGTCATTGCTCGAGGAGTGCGACGCTCCAAGAGCAGGCTAGCCGCCGGGCTGGAGCTTTTCAGCCAGATCGATGTCCAGCTGGCGCGGGGACGTAACCTTGACGTCGTCACTCAGGTCGTGCGTTTGCCGGTTCCTCATCTGCCTGCCGACCTTCAATACACCACCGCGGCTAGTTTGATCGCGGAGATTGCCGATCGGGTTTTGGAAGATAACACTCCCAGCCCGGAAATTTACCAACTGGTTAGCCGCTCACTTCTCGAACTCTCGACGATCGATGATCCCCGCCCGACATTGGCCTGGTTTGAGGTGCAGGCCCTCTTGCGGCTCGGTTATGCACCGCTAGTTCTGGATTGCGCCTCCTGCCATCGAGCTTTGCCACCCGAGCCTGCCCCTTTTACCCCCGAAGTCGGCGGATTTCTCTGTGTCAGTTGTGCCCGGCCGGGGATGAGGAGGGTATCGGTGGCGGCGATCAAAGTGTTGCGGGTTATGGTTGGTGGAGATGCCGAACTCTACCGGCGGCTCCGCCTAGAGGGGGAGCTTCTCGCCGAGCTCGAGAGGGTGCTGGAAGTCCAGCTGGAACACCATCTGGATCGTCAGCTGAAATCGCTCCGCCTGCTCCAACAGCTCAGAGGTTGAAGCTCACCCACGTTCCTATGAATCGAGATTCGCATCGCAGTTGGGGCAGCCCTCACCCGGGAAGACGGAGACCATAGTTTCGCAGTGGGGGCAGAGGCGAGCATCGGGTTCGGGAGCCAGCTCCTCTTCGGCATCTTCGGCCATAACCTGGGGCAGTTGGCCGAGGTCGAGCGCCGGTGAGCCGCATTGGAGACAGATAAAGCCGATCCCGAGCCTATGCCCCTGGTAGTTGCCGGCTTCGTTGACATCCAACTCGGCCTCCAGAGCTCGGAAGAGTAGACCGCCGCAGCGATTGGAACAGTTTAGCCACACCGGCGCAGATTACCAGGCCCACGGTTCAGACTCAGAGAGCAATGCGTGGTGCCATTTTGGGTCTCTTCCTGATTGTTGTCCTGAGCTTGGTAGTTTTATGGCGGCGGCCGGGTGGCCTGCGCCGGCAGCTCCGAGCGATTCGCCATCGCCTCCACCTGGCCGTGACGCTGGCCGGAATCTACTTGCTGACAGTAATCGTCCTCCAGCTCTCAATTACTGATTCGAGTTGGCGGATGTGGGCTACGGTGGCAATAGCAGTAACCTTGGCGGTAATTTTTTTGCTTCGTAGCGCGGATGATTATTCCGTAGACTAGTCGCTGAAATATGGCGCTGATTTGGATTGTGATTGCTCTTCTCCTGGTAGTGGCTGAAGTGGTGACGGTGGCGCTCTTTGCTTTATTTCTCAGCCTGGGGGCGGTGGGAGCCGCGGTGGCGGCCTTTGCCGGCTTCTCCCTACTGCCTCAAGCGCTGGCCTTTGCCGGAGTTTCGGCGGCCGGGATTTTGCTCCTCCGACCGCTGCTCCTGCTCTTCAAGAAGCGTCGCAGTTCGGCTTCCGGGGCGGGGGAGATGATCGGTCAGAGCGCGATCGTGGTGCGGACGACCGAGGGTGCCGATCGGCTCGGGCATGTGCGATTGGACGGTGAGGATTGGCCGGCCCGGCGACGCGATGGTCAATCCTTGATAGTTGATTCGAAAGTCAGTATTATCGCCCTTGAAGGCGCTACTCTAATAGTCGATCCGATAGGAGAGTAGGGTTGAGGAGAGGTGAGCGGTGTTGTTCTGGTCGTGTTGACCATCATCGTCCAATTTAAGGAGTAATTGAGTATGGATGTCCTGGGCTTGATAATCGCCCTGATCGTCATAGTTTTGGTTCTGGTCGCCGTCTTCCGCGCCGTGCGCGTGGTCAATCAGGGGCTGGTCGGAGTGGTCCTTCGGGTCGGTCAGTTCAACTCGATCCGGCACCCCGGGCTTACCTTCCTACTGCCTTTTGCAGATCGGATGGTGACGGTGGATATGCGAGAGACGCCGCGGACCGGTGAGCGGCAGGATGTGATCACCAAGGACAACGTCTCCCTGGCGGTGAATGCCACCATCTTCAGCCAGGTGATCGACCCTCGCCGTGCACTCTTTGCAGTGAGTAATTACTTCGTGGCCATCGACCAGCTGGCCCGAACCACCCTCCGTTCGGTTATGGGTTCGATGGTGCTCGATGAGTGTTTGAGCGAAAGAGAGAAGATCAATACTCAGCTCCAGACCCAGATGGAGTCGGTTACCGATAAGTGGGGAATTCGGATCAACCGCGTGGAAATTTTGGATATCATCCCGCCCCAGCAGATCCTGCAGGCGATGGCCCTCCAGAAGGAGGCTGACCAGGGC
>JBOHUW010000111.1:0-5992 GCA_050734895.1 Candidatus Dormibacteraceae bacterium
ACGTTAGATCACGAAGTTTGGTCACAAAGCAAATGCTACAACGGCAGCAAGAGTCGCGACGTCCCGGTGAGGATCCGTAGCCTTTCCGCAGATGATGCCCAGTGAATAAAAGAACCAAGCCTAAAGACGCTACGCGAATGCAGCGAACAGATCCTCCGGAGTGAGCTGTATGTCAACCTGGTCGACGCGGCTGAATCCGGAGCGGGACACTGCCACCAGACGGACTGTGTTGGTCGCACCGGGGACCACCGTCAGGGCCTTGAGCAGCTCCGAGCGGTCGTGGTTATCGAAAGGTTAACGCTCACACCACTTGATAGAGCCAACGAATTCCACTGACCTCGGATCAAGGGGCAAGCCTACAATCCTTCGGACCCCTCTCCATTGGATGGGCTCCGCCTGCTGACATCCTGGATATGGTTCGACCTCCAGGTCACCATCCTCACTGGACCGCTAGATATTGATAGCCATAATATATAGACAAAAGATATATAGTGAATTCATGACTAATTCCGCAATGAGAGAACCGACCTACTACACGCTCGCCGCGCTCCTGGACGGGCCCCTGCACGGCTACGGCATCATCAAACAGACCCTGCTGCTCTCGGACGGGCAGGTTCGGCTGACCGCCGGCACGCTCTACGCGGCGCTCGACCGGCTCACCGAGGCCGGCCAGATCGAGTTCGACTCGCAGGAGGTCGTCGATGGCCGAGCCCGTCGCTACTATCGCCTGACCGGCGCCGGCCGCCACGCGCTCCAGGACGAGGCGGCCCGCCTGCGTCATGCAGCGAACGTCGTGATCCAGCGGGCACGGCCCGGCCAGGCGGTGGGAGGTTTGGTCTGATGCCGCCACTCGACAAGCTCTACCGTCGGCTGCTGTTCACCTACCCCGACGACTACCGGGAGCAACACGAGGAGGAGATGATCGGCACGCTCCTCGATGTCGCCCGACCCGAGCAGACATGCCCGAGCTGGCGAGAGTCCATCGGCCTGATCGTGGGTGGGCTGCGGACGCAGGCCCGCCGAGCGGTGAGCGAGGGGCCGCGCGCAGTCTGGTGGGATGGCATGCGGTTGGCTGCGGCGCTGCTGGTCAGCGCCTCGATGGGTCGATCTCTGTACGGTTTCCTGTTCCTCCCATCCATGCGGCCGCACCTGCTGCCACTGTTGCTGGGCCTGACGGTGGTCGCGCTGATGCGCAGACCGACCCGGCTCGGCCTGGCCCTGGTGGCGGCAGATGTACTGGCTGAATGGCCGGCGCCCCTGCCCCTTCACATGTCGGACGGCGCCGGAATCCTCGCCTTCTCAACACCCAGCTACGCCCCGTTCCTCATGAACGGCGCGTGGAGCTCCTACCTCATCATCCCGCTGCTCCCGCTGGCGCTAGCAACCGCCGTCTTCGCCTGGGCTCCACGGGTCAGGCGTTCTCACCATGCCTGGACGTGGTGGTTCGTCGCTCCTGCGATCCTGTTCCCAGCGGCCTCGTGGCTCCTTCCTACCCAGATCCCCGCGCTCAGCTACTACCTGGACACCGACCTTCTCGTCTTGGTGATCCCGGCCCTGGTGCTGGGCGGCCTGTCGGTGATCACGGGCGACCCACGACCGGGCATCGGGGCAGCCGCCTACGTGGCCGCGGACCTGCTGATCGCGCTGATCTTCGACATCCAGTACGGCCTGGGAGCATATCCGTTCATGCTGCCGTCTCTGCTCACAGCCATCTGCATCGCCGCCCTGGTGATGAGCAGCCGGTCACGAGCCTACACCTGACATCGTCACCTCTTCACGTGCGAGAGTCGCCTCGCGGCTCTCGCCATCCTCCATCACAGCGGCTTGCGGCCCGGATACCCATCGCCGATCCGGAGCCAATGGTCGACCCGGTTTAGGAGAGGAAGTCGACGAACCCGGTATTGGCTTCCTTGAGTTGACCTCCACGCCTAGATGCCCCTGGAAGAATATAAAGCAAGACGATCACCAACCACTAACCCCACTGTTAAACGGTATGACTGTGGCTGACGAGAATCTGACAATCGAACTCAGCCTTGAACACTCGGCCGCGCAGCTTGTGGCGGGTGCGGCCGTCGCTGGTCGGTGCGGTGAACGCACATCCCGGCACAGCTCCAGCACCTCGTCTGGGAAACAGAGCCTCACTACTCGCTCGCTGACGCCCATACACCTTGGCAAGTGCTCAACGTACCAACTCTCCCAACCGAAGTCCAGGGCCAGAGTGATCTCCTATCATTCGGTCACTCCGGGCGGGAAGCCTGAAAGATCGTGTTCTCGCATTGGATTTGTCCAGCGGTCATCGCACAGAGCAGACGTTCTGATTCCACCTCGTGGCGACCAGGCTCGAACCACGGGTCCGCCAGCAGGTACCGCCCCTCTTCGTTGATGCCGTAGAGCACAACGAAGTGCGTATCGAGACTGCCACGGAGATCGTCGCGCTCGGACTTCCTGATTGCTACGTCCCTACTTCGCCCGTAGCTGAACAAGACATTCGGGCTGACGTCGATAAACACCGGGCCTCTCAGAAGCAGTTTGTTCAACAAGTCGGAGCTCATATAGGAGTGGATGTGAAACACACCGCCTGCTTCGATGTAATCAATGTAGGTCTGCAGGAATACCTTGGACAGCTCCTCGCCCAAGGAAGGCAGGATGCGAGTGTCGAGCGCTTGTTTCATCCGCGCCAGCAGCGCCTTTCGATCGAGACCAGCCCATTCGAGGTCGATGATCTGAAAGTCCGCCGTATGCATCTCGACAGTGAAACCTTCATCGAGCATCCACTTGGCAAGAGATTGGCTCAGCGTTCCCCACTCTGCTATCGTTCCGACGCTGAGGACGGGCACGCTGGCCAGTACCTCCTCAGGCGAATCTGAACGACCGAGTGACGAAAGCAACATCGCAGTAGCCGTCTGGCCACAGCTGTGGTTGGTCGGCTGATAGTAATGCACCAGCTTGTGTTCGATCGGCTGCATGTTCAACACTCTACGTTTGGTCTAGAAGCAAAGCAAGGCGATCGCCAACCACCAAACCCACCTCGGCCACCCGCCCAGCCGGGAGTTCAATTACGCTATGCGCCCCCACCACCCACGGCACCATTCGCCAAGGCCGCAGTTCAGGCACAATATGTACCACCTCCAAGCGACGATCGAGAAAAACGGCGTCGATGGCAAAGCGCATGAAGAACATGTGAATCCCATTGCAAGGATTGAGCCACATCCCGGTCCCAACAGCCAGCTGGCGCCGGAACATCAACCCTATCCCCCGCCCCCACACGGTTTTCGGCCTGATCAGCCGCTCGGCCAAAATCTGCCCGCTGCGCTCGATCTGCAGCCGCAGTTTATCTATTACCGCCACCCCAGCCCAGGCCGGAATCTCGGTAGCTGCCATCCTCGCTCCGGCGCAAAGTCTGCCAGCGGTGATGCTGAGGAGCCAACTCCCCTGCCGGCTGGATCTCCCCCACCTCGATCCACTCTGGAGCCCCGGCGGTCGCCGCCGCCATGGCCGCCTCTCGGGAAGCAAAGCGTTGCGGGGCAGCACTCTCCGGCAGTTCGACTTCCCACCCCTGGCGGTGTACCACCCGAACCAAATTTGGTCTCATCAATTCAGTAGTTTAAGGGAGTGTCAAACTACTTTGAATCACAGGGATTGAAAATCGCCTTCTACCAAGCCGGTGCCCTTGAGGCCCCACCGGTGATACTGGTCCACGGCTTCGCCAGCGACTACCACCTCAACTGGGTCGGCTCGGGGTGGGAAAGAACGCTTGTGACAGCTGGATTTCGCGTTGTCGGCCTCGACTGCCGGGGCCACGGCAGTTCAGATAAGCCCCATGACCCGACTTCTTACGCTATATCGACGATGACCGATGACGTACTTCAATTGCTCGATCATCTGAACATCACCCAGGCCCACTGGTTGGGCTATTCGATGGGCTCACGAATCACCCTGGAGGCGGCATTAAAACATCCGAAACGAGTCAACAAGGTGGGATTGGCCGGCGTGGGTAAGAGACTGCTGACTGATAACTCGGCCCGTGCTCAGCTGATCGCTCGACGGCTACGGGGGGATGTCTCGGTTACTGATCCCCAGGCACAGCTCTTCTTCGACTTCGCCACCGCTCGCCCCCCCAATGATCTCCAAGCCCTCTCCGCCGCGATGCTCGGACACCAAGCCCCACTATCAGCCCACGAGCTGGCCAGGATGAATCAACCCACCTTGGTAATCGCCGGTGACCGCGACGAGATGGCCATTGGGTCAGTCGAACTGGCCACGCTTATACCGAAGGCAGTGCACATCAACATCACCGGTCGCAATCACATGAATGCGGTTCCCTCCCGCCTCTTCAAAGAGCCAACAGTTAAGTTTTTTGGCGCTTAGCCGGCCGGCGTAGTCGGGGTGGTTGGCGTACTGCAGCTCTGCCCGGTAACATCCAGGCATTTGACTATGTGCTGGAAGGTATCAGAGATGCGGTTACCCATAGTCGCCAAAACGGCCACTACAGCGACCGCCACCAAGACCAGAATCAAGGCATATTCGACCATTCCCTGCCCACTCATTCTCGCCCGTCGATCGGCCAGCCGGCACTCCACCCAACTCCACATAAACAGCATCACCCTTCCTCCCCAATCCATCGATCCCAATTCCACCGTACCTCCTAACATACTCAACAATAAGGCTAAAGATATGTCATTGACGCATCTATCTGAGCCGCAAAATCGCCAGGTCACGCAAAACCTGAAATGAATGGCGGATCGGAGAGACTCGCGATGACTCCGAATTGAACCAGCTGACCGGAACCTCAGCGATACGGTACCCCGCCTGCTGGGCTCGTCTCAGGATCTCTATATCGAAGGCAAAGCCATCGGTATAGAGTTGCTCGAAGAGGGAGTGGGCAACCTCAGCACGGAAAAGCTTGAAGCCGCACTGGGTATCCAGTAGCCCCCGGAGCAAGACTATTCGAACCAGCAAATTCAGTGTCCGCCCCATCACACGACGGTAAAAATGCTGCTCCAACTCAGCCCCTCCCCTGATTGCTCGTGAGCCAATCGCGATGTCCGCCCCAGCCTCTAACGCCTGCTCCAGCTTGAACAGCTCTTCAATTGGGGTAGAGAGATCGGCATCGCTGAAGAGTATCCGCTCTCCTCGGGCCACCCGCACCCCTTCGGCGATCGCTCGTCCCTTGCCCCGATTCTGCTCCAGAGCCACCATCCGTACCTCGGAAAGAGCCTCACTCAGCTCCTCCATCAGAACCTGGGTTCGGTCAGCGCTTCCATCGTCGACTAGAATTAGCTCAAAAGACTCGTTTTGCTTGAGCAAATAATCTCTTATCTTCTCTACCGTGACCGGAAGTCGCTCCGCCTCGTTGTAGGCGGGAATAACCACACTCAGCATCACTTCCCTTCCTCCCGCAACACGGCAACGGCAAAGCGCGGCAGGACCGCCATCCGTCGGGCCCGCCAGGGTTCCAGCAGCAGCCGCCAGAGCCACTCCAACTGGCACCTCTGAAACCAACGTGGGGCGCGCCGCACCCGACCGGCAAGGACGTCAAAAGTCCCGCCCACCCCAATCGCCACACCTACCTGGAGGCGGTGGCGGTTCCGGTTGATCCACAACTCCTGCTTGGGATGCCCATAGGCCACAAGAAGCAGATCAGGGCGCTTCTGGTTGATCATAGCCACCATCTGCTCATCATCCTCCGGGGCGGGAGAGCCGGCTTCGGCACCAACCACTCGAAGCGCCGGGAGGGAGCCTTGCAAGCGACGACCGACCTCCGCCGCCACCCCCTCCTCAGCCCCGAGCAGGAAAACCTTTTCTTCCCGCGCCGCACACTGCACCAACAACTCCGGCACCAGATCCACCCCGGTCACCCGCTCCCGCTGGGGCCAGCCCAACCGGCGCAGCGCCCAGACTACTCCGGCCCCATCCGCCACCGCCAAATCGGCGGCCTCCAGCGCCGCAGCGAAGACCGCGTCGCGTCTCGCATACATGACAAACTCGGGAT
>JBOHUW010000112.1:0-5978 GCA_050734895.1 Candidatus Dormibacteraceae bacterium
AAGATAGAGTCTTGATTTTTACCGGGACATCCTCCTTCTGATTGGGGCATTTGTTCTACGAGAGTGAGGACACGGACAAAAAAGCATAGAATCAGTTTTCATGTCGGCACAGAAGATCCTGATCATCGATGATGAAGAGCATATTCGGGAGTTGGCCTTGCTCTATCTGGAGCGGGAGGGATTTGAATGCCAGGGTCTTCCCGATGGCTCTCAGGTGATCAAAGTGGTTGAACAGTTTAAGCCGGAGCTGATAGTGCTTGATCTGATGCTACCCGGAGTGGACGGGCTCACCCTCTGTCGAGAGATTCGACAGCAGAGCAGTATTCCGATCATCATCCTCTCGGCGCGCGATGAGATTACCGATAAGGTGGTGGGATTGGAGTTGGGGGCCGATGATTACCTGACCAAACCGTTCCATCCCCAGGAGTTGGTAGCTCGGGCCAAGGCGTTGCTCCGTCGCTCTACTCTGGAGCCGGATCAGCCTCGCCTACTTCAATCTGGTAATTTGACGATTGATTTGGAGCGGCATGAAGTCCGCTCCGGGGAACGCTTGATTCAGCTCCGTCCCAAGGAGTTTGACCTGATTTCGCTGCTGATTCAACATCCTGGGCGGGTTTTCCAGCGCAACGAGCTGTTGGATCAGGTTTGGGGGTATGATTTCCCCGGCTACACCCGTACGGTCGATGTGCACGTTCAGCAGCTGCGCGACAAACTCACTCAGGGCGGTGTGGCTGACCTCCAGATCACTACAGTTTGGGGGGTGGGCTACAAGTTGGAGGCGGTGGGGCTATCGACCGTGTAAGCTTCCGTCTCCGTTTGCTGTTAGCTACCCTGGGGGTGGTAGTGGTAAGCCTGGTGCTTAGCGGCGGTATAACCTGGGCGCTGCTGATTCGAGAAATCAACCAAAATGATCTCCAGGATTTGGCCCAGAATGCAAGAAGCAGTCGCTTTTTGCTGGCAAGTATCGCCTGTGTGAAGCGAGATTACAGTGAGCATGATCACTGTGATCAGTCCCAGACTAGCCAAACGGCATTTATCCAACTATTGCAGAGTCGCCTCGGTGAGCATCCATTCCCGGCGGGAGATCACCTCTTACTGCTCAATAACGACTCGGCGCCGAAGATAATCTTCGATAGCGAAGGGCGGATTCCGGTAGGAACTACCTTCCCGTTGGAGAAGTTGAGTCCGCATCGATTCTCCAACTTTGAGGTAGCCGATGGTCAGGCGATGGTCAGCGGAGAGAATTATCTATTCGCCGCCGCCCCGGTCACTAATCATGATGCCCGGCATTTCGCCGAGTGGGTCCTACTTGGACGTCCGCAGAGTGATGTCTTCCAGCAAGCAGCTCAGCAGCAGCCTCCTCTCCTTCTGGGAGCGGGAGTCGCCCTCCTCCTGGCGGTTGTGGTCAGCACGTTCCTAGCTCAGGCTCTGACCGGACGGCTTCGTGAGCTGGAGGGAGCGGCGGAGGATATTGCCGGTGGGAACTACGCCCGGCGGGTAAGTGAGAGTGGACCGGGTGAGGTGAGGGCGGTAGCCAGCTCCTTTAATCGGATGGCGAAGGCGGTTGAGCTGGCTCGGCAACAACAACGAGAGTTCTTGGCTGATGTATCACACGAACTCAAGACTCCGTTGACTAGTGTGATCGGGTTCAGCGAGGCGATGGTTGATGGCAGCTTGGAGAGTGAATCAGGCCGGCAACGGGCAGCCAAGATCCTCAACGAAGAGGCTCATCGGCTGCTCCGGATGTCGCGCGAATTGCTTGATTTGGCTCGGGCGGAGTCGGGCCAGATCGTTTACAGCCCCCAGTTGGTAGATGTGACCGCCGAGCTGAATCAGGCCTTGGAGTTGGGCCGTCCCCGCGCCCTGAATCGAAATCTGAAGTTCGAGCTGGGGCTGCCCGAAGCTCTATCGCCGGTGTTCACCGACCCGGAGCGGCTGCACCAGATTCTCTCTAATCTGGTCGATAACGTGGTGAAGTACGCCCCCCATGGATCGGAGATCAGGGTTACCGTGGCAGTTGATTCGGAGCGGGTACGGATCGAAGTCAGCAACTTAGTCGGTGACCTCAAACCCGATCCGCAGCGAATGTTCGATCGTTTTTACCGCGCCGATCCCTCCCGCTCGACGGAGGTGGCCGGGGTTGGCTTGGGGCTGGCGATAAGCCGAGAGCTGGCTACCGGCTTGGGCGGCGAATTAACTGCCAGCCTAAACGATGGGTGGTTGACTGTCCGGCTGGCTTTGCCGATCGGTGGAGAGACTGCGCTTTAGCATATCGAGGGTGAGAGCAGCGGTCCAAGAAAAACCGCGAATTCCAATGGCTTCACCGCTAATCGCGTCAAAATATTCAGGGAAGTCCCCTGCTTGTCGTACCAGCTCCAGGCTCGCCTTACGAATGGCATTAGCCAAGTCTGTGCAGTCTGAATAGTCAAGGCCCTCGGCGACTAGCCAGTTCATGTTGAGCCACACTGGGCCGCGCCAGTAATTGGAACGATCAAACGCCGGGTTCGCCGTGGGCACGGTACAAACGCTTACAGCTTGAGCCTGCATAGCCTCATAACACTGCCATATTGCTCGGGCCTTGGTGCGGTCGACGAGCTGGGTCATCAGGCTCACCAAGCCGGCGATGGTCGGCTGGCGGATGCGGCCGTTGGCCACGCAATCCCAGTCAACGTATAGTCCCAGCTCCTTATCCCAGTGAGTTTCCTCAAAGGCCGCGGCAAACTCGCGCAGCCGTCCCTGGTCAAATGGGGAGGGCTCTTGAAGTTCTCCGGCTATCTCATTGAGGTCGGAAGCAGCTCGGTACCAGAGGGCGTCAATCAGGACGTCGTACACACAGAAGGGAGAGTTTGCCCGATAAGTGGCGACATCGTAATCGCAGGCATCGAGCATCTCGGCCAGGGCGATGTAGCTGTCGTAGTCGCGGTTGGAGGGACGCTGCGTGGCCGAGACATGACGAGTGTCAAGGCGCTCAAAAGGTCGCTTCGGCTTGAGTCCGGCAGCCGACAGGTGATCCCAGCGTGGAGAGTTATCGCAACCGCTTTCCCAGGGATGCACCATGGCTATGAGCGGAGAGCCGGCTAGCTGTCGTGACTTGGCAAAGTACTCCAGCCAGTCTCGCAGGTGTGGAAATGTACGTCGCCAGAAGGAGTGGCGGCGCTGGAGATCGGTTTGGGAACGGCCGATGCGCAATACGCTTGATATCAGCACCGGTGGGTTGGTAATGCCGCTAGTGCTCTCATCGCCATGCAGAATATGGGCCTGGGCTCGGGGCCAGCGATCTGGACCCGGGAAGTAGTTCGCGAGGTAGCGCGGATCATAGTGAATCTGCGGGACCATGCCTTCTCTCCACCGGGCGTGTAGCATGCTCTCAATTTCAGTGCAGGCGCGCTCCCAGTTGAATGTGGCCCAGCCTAGGCTGATGAAGGCGGAGTCCCAGTTCCACTGGTGAGGATATTGAGCCGGAGAGGGGAGTGTCCATCGGCCGGCATCGTTGGCCTGAAGAACTGCTTGCGCGGCAGCGGCGAGTTCGCCGTTTCGACCCCGTTGAGGCAGGTGCATGTGATAACCCTAGTCGAACAGCGGCAGTTGGAAGTCGGGCTTGGGGTATTCTAGGCCAGAGAGTCCGACCCCGAGCAGGAGCACGGGCCGTCCAGTGAGTCTGATTCGATCCAGAGCGGCGGTGGAGAGGCGAAAGAGGAGTTCGGCATCGTCGCTTGGTTGGTGACGGCTGATCTGCCGAGTCACTAGTTGGCTGTCGGCCAATCTGGTTTTGATTGCGGCGGTACGGGCCTGGACCCCGTCTGCCTGGAGCCGCTGGCAGAGACCGATGATCAGCCGTTTGAGCGTCCGATCAATCTCCGCTCGCTCAATCGTCGGACGTTCGAAGGTGACTTCGGCACTGATGGTTTGCGCCGGGCGCCGCCCCTCGACCGGGGCGCGATCCCGACCCTCGGCCCAGCGCTGCAGAATTCCGCCCGCGCTGCCCAGCATCGCTACCAGACGAGAGGTTTCGAAGCCGGCCAATTCGCCCAGGGTGCGAATTCCCACTCCCTGCAGCTGCCGGAGTGTATTTGGTCCCAAGCCGGGCAGCGAAGTCGCCGGAAGCGGGGCTAGAAAGTCGGCCTCGCTATCTGGGGTGACCAACACCAATCCATCTGGTTGGCGGCTGCTTCCAGCAATTTGGGCGACTAACTTACTTGTCGCCACCCCCAAGCTGGCGGTTAGATTGAGCTCGGCCGAGAGCATGAATTTCAGTCGACGAGCTATCTCCTCCGGGCTGGAGGTACCTCGTCGGGTACGGGCGGTGATGTCGAGGAAGGCGGCATCCAAACCGAGCATCTCGATTCGATCGGGGGAGGTAAAACGTCGATAAATCGCATGCAATTGCCGGCTAACCGTACGGTAGCGGGCCGGCTGAGGGGCGACGAGAATGAGCTCCGGGCAGCGACGGATGGCCTCGGCCGCATCCATCCTGACTTCGATTCCCAAGCTCCTGGCCGTTTCTGAGCAGCTTGTGATCAGGGGCTGCCGGGCTCGGTTAGAGACTGCTATCGGCTGTTCTCGCAGTTCGGGCTGGAGAGCCTGGTGGATGGCCGAATAGAACGCATCCACCTGAAGATGAAGGATTGTCCTGGGCCAGAGGTCTTCACGCATCCTGGTCGCAGTTTACCTCTAGGGACGAGCAGTCCCTCGTCCAATTCAAGTATCATGACCACGTTCATAATGAAAGCAGTCATTCTCGCCGGGGGTAGTGGTACCCGGCTTTATCCGCTGACTCGGATCACCAATAAGCACCTCCTGCCGATCTATGACCGGCCGATGATCAGCTACGCGATCGAGGCGATGGTCAAGGTCGGGCTGACCGAAATCATGTTGGTTACCGGTGGCACCCACGCCGGAGAATTCTTTCGGCTGGTCGGCAATGGCCATGACTTTGGCGTCGAGCGGATGCTCTACGCCTATCAGGAGAACCCGGGAGGGATCGGCGATGCGCTGGGCCTGGCTCGGCGCTTTGTCGACGGAGATAAGGTTGTCGTCATGCTGGCCGACAACATCTTTGAGCGCAGCCTAAAGAGTGCGGTCCAGGCTTATCAGCAGCAGAACGGGGGATCACGAGTGGTTCTTGCCCGCTTGGAAGATGAGCGGCACCTCTGCAGTCTCGGGGTGGTTCGGCTGGAGGGTGAGCGGATCGTGGAAGTGATCGAGAAGCCCAGCTCTCCACCGAGCAACCTTGCAGTTACCGGGGTCTACTTCTATGATCAGACGGTGTGGGAGGTGTTGGAGACCCTTAAGCCCTCAGGGCGGGGCGAGTTGGAAATTACCGATGTGAACAACCATTACATCAAGGAGGGCTTGATGGAGCATCAAGTCTTGGACGGCTTCTGGGGTGACGGGGGAGAATCGATCAACGATTACTATCGGGTCAACGATTTCGTTCGTGCCCACGGGGCGAACAAGGATTAAATTAGGATATTGCCATCAATGAAATTACTCGTCTGCGGGGGCGCCGGGTTTATCGGATCCAACTTCATTCGCTACATGCTTGGAGCCCATCCCGACTACCAGATTGTCAATTTCGACAAGCTGACATATGCTGGTAACCTCGACAATCTTCGTGAGGTAGCAACCAACCCACGGTATACATTCGTTCAAGGCGACATCACCGATCTTGAAGCGCTCGCCCTTGTGATTAGCGAAAACGCCATCACCCATGTGATCAATTTTGCGGCGGAGACCCACGTGGATCGCTCGATCCATGGGGGAGCTAAGGACTTCGTGCTCACCAACACTCTCGGAGTCCAGATGATCCTCGACGCGGTACGTTCCAGCAGTGTAGAGCGCTTCATTAATGTTTCAACTGACGAGGTCTACGGCTCCCTGGCGCTGGACGATGAAAACAGCTTCACCGAAGACACTCCAGTTTGGCCCAACATGCCCTATGCTGCGGCCAAGGCGGGTGGTGATCTGATGTGCAATGC
>JBOHUW010000113.1:0-5974 GCA_050734895.1 Candidatus Dormibacteraceae bacterium
GCCAGGAGCAGTAGTGGCCCTGGGCGGTGGTGCCCCGCTCGATGATGGCAATTGGGCGTTGATCCGAGCGCGGGCGGTGACCGTTTGGTTGGATGCTCCGATCGAGGTCCTCTTAGCTCGGGCCGAGCCGGAGAGTCGCCCCCTCCTGCGCGGCCGATCGGATCACGCTCTCCGCTCGCTGTGGGAGGTGCGGATGGCTCGCTATCAGGAGGCTGACTACCGAGTGGATGCGACTCCCCCTTCCCCAGAGGTGGCCGCCGAGGTGATCAAGCTGTGGCCCGGGTGAAGGTAGATCTTCCGGGCCGAAGCTATCCGGTGCTGGTCGGTCAGGGAGCGCTAACCGAATTGCCGGGTTTGGTCCGCGAGGCGGGGGCGAATCGGGTGGCTCTGATCACCGATTCCAACGTTGCCGAAAGTTGGCTGGAGCCGGTTTTGGCGGCTTTGAGCGGAGGTGGGATTGCCGCTCCAACCCACATTATCCCGGCCGGAGAAAGTTCCAAGTCAGAGGCCGAGTTGGGGCGGATACTTGGATTTCTCTCCGCCCAGCAGATCGATCGCCGAGGGTTGTTGATTGCCCTTGGTGGAGGGGTAGTGGGTGACCTGGCGGGATTTGCGGCGGCGATCTGGCTACGCGGAATTCGCTACATCCAGCTGCCCACTACCCTTCTGGCGATGGTCGATTCGAGCGTCGGAGGGAAGACCGGAATCAACCGCTTTGAGTCGAAGAATTCGGTCGGTGCGATTTGGCAACCGATGGCGGTAGTCAGTGATCTGGCGTTGCTCCGAACCCTTCCCGAGGGGGAGCTGATATCTGGCTTGGCCGAGGTGCTGAAGTATGGATTGTCACTGGATGCTCAGCTGGTTGATCGGCTGGGGGCGGATCGAGAGCGAATTTTGGCTGGTGATCTACTGGCCCTGGAGCCGGTGATCAGCCGCTCTGTCGAGTTGAAGGCGGCGGTGGTGGCAAATGATGAGCGGGAGCAAGGAGGGCGGCAGGTGCTCAACTATGGACACACGGTAGGGCATGCGATCGAGGCGGTATCCGGGTATGCGGCGGTACATGGTCGAGCGGTTGCCCAGGGAATGCGGGTGGCGGCCCGACTCGGGGTGGCGGTGGGTTTGTGTGGGCCGGAGGTGATTGACTGCCATGAGCGGCTGATTGCCGGCTATGGCTTACCCGGCGCATTGCCCCAAGTGGAGAGCGCGGCCTTGATGGCTGCAATGCCGCGAGATAAGAAGGCCGTGAATGGTCAGATTGGTTGGGTGCTGCCGCGGCGGGTCGGTGGAGTAAAGCTTGGTGTGTCAGTCCCCCAGGAAGTGGTGATGGCGGCGATTGAGGAGGTGTGGGGAAAGTGAGCCGGCTGGTGGTAGTTCACGGTCCGAATTTCAATCTACTTGGCACTAGAGAGCCCGAGATTTATGGTCACCAAACGCTAGCTGATCTGGAGGCGCTGCTCAGGAAGAAGGCTTCGGAGTTAAACTGTCAGTTGGATTTCTTCCAATCCAACTCCGAAGGGGCTCTGCTCGACTATCTCCACGAGCGATCGCCGGGGGCCACCGGGCTGGTCATTAACCCAGGTGCGTTTGCGTACTCCTCCTATGCGCTGTACGATTGTTTACTTGCCTTGCCAACCCCCGCGATCGAGGTGCATATCTCTAATATTTACACGCGGGCAGAGGAATTTCGCTCCCGCAGCCTGCTTGCGGCGGCGACGGTGGGGGTAATCACCGGGCTGGGGCGGCGCGGTTACATCTATGCCATGGAGTATTTAATTGATCGAGAGTAATGATTTCCGAGTTGGTAGCACCTTCGAGTTGAAGGAGGGGCGACCGGTGGCCATTGTCACCGTTGAACACATCAAGATGGCTCGCTCCAGCGCGGTGATCAAGGCCAAGCTGAAGGGGCTGCAGGATGGGGTGATCTTCGAACAGAGCTTTCGCAGCGGGGAGAAATATCGGGCGGTGCGAATCGAGAAAGCGACCGCTACCTACCTTTACGATGATGGCACCCATCGGCACTTCATGGTCGAAGATACGTATGAACAGGTTGCGTTTGATCCGGAGCAGATCAGCGATGTTCTGCCCTATCTGAAGGAGAACAATCCGGTATTTCTGCTTCGTTATGGCGAGGCGATGATTGGAGCCGAGCTGCCGATTACGGTGGAGCTGGAGATTACCGAGACTGATCCTGGGCATAAGGGAGACACTGTCTCCGGGGCGACCAAACCGGCCAAGGTGGAGAGCGGAGCTAGGGTACAGGTGCCGCTCTTTGTAAACGTTGGGGATAAGATCAAGATCGATACTCGAAGTGGTAAGTATTTGGAGCGGGCATAGATTGGGGCGGAGCAACCCCATTCCGGAACGAATCGCGCCTTAACTTAGCTTGCCTTCTGAATCAGTCCGGCTCGTTCCAGTTCCAGACGTACGGCTCGGCGCATACGTGTATCAACAACCTGGTCTTGGCCCTTCTGGTCGAGGCGATCCAATACCCATTTGCGAATCAGGGTGCTGGGGTTAGTTCTCTCCTGCTCGGCTATCTGGCGAAGCTGTTCCAATCGGCTGATGGGCATACGTACCGAATAGACTTCAGAAGGATCTTTGGCTGGGCGAGGGCGGTGGTATGGACCATCTGGGGTCTGGCCAGCGGCTTCCTGAGCTTCAGCATCGGCCGCCTCTCGAGCAATCATCTCGGCAATTTCCTTATTCTTCAATTTTTATGCCTCCATCTTCTGTGTAAGCGCGTTGATCCTTCTTGTTGGCCAGCCAAGCAGAAACTCCCCACCAAGCATCTCTGGCAGGATGATCCTTGGGGATTAAAATCACTGTGAGAATTTTCCCTATCGAGGGGGAATAGCCGATAATGGCGATTGTCTGCCCCGATTTGCTGCCACTGTCTCGTACTAGTCGTTTGCGGTCGAGGGTTGCCTCGGTTGCCCACTGTGGTTCGAGGTCGTATTCGCGGTGTCCTTTGCGTTGTGAACGTTGTTGGATGTGCTCTGCCCCATAAGTCCAATCGACGGTATCGATGGTCAAGTTCGAGTAAGGTATTCCATCGTACGAATCTGGCCCAGCACATCTCACGGAAACATTGTACGACGATTGTATGACGATGTCGTCGCCTAATTTAGAAAATTAGCCCTCAAATGTAGATGATGATGCGGCCTCAAAGCGGTAAAATCAACCGAATATGCCGGTGAGTGAACAAGTGACAAAGCGGGATTCAGTGGCCGGCAGCATCCGGATTGCTAATGAGGTGATCGCCAGCATTGCCGGCCTGGCCGCCCTGGAAGTAGAGGGGGTGGCGGGACTCGACCACCCCAATGCTTCTCACTTCGGCGATTGGTTGAAGCGGGAGACGGTTCATCAGGGGGTTCGAGTTGCCCTCGATGTAGAGCGAGAGCTTCACCTCGAAGTTTTTCTGACCGCTAAATCTACCGCAATGCTGAATCAGGTGGCGGCAGAAGTTCAGGTGAAGGTAATCGAAGCGGTCGAGCGGATGCTCGATTTGAGGGTGAGCGAAGTCAATGTGCTGGTCTCCAGCATTGATTTCGCTGACTAGAAAATAAGCCCTTGCGACCTCGTCATCAGGCTCGGGAGTTGGCCCTTAAGGTGCTCTTTCAACTCGACCAGTGTCCTCAGGACGAGTTGGCTAAGGTCTTTGCCTACCATGCGGCAGAGTCCGACCTATCGCCTTCGGTGCAGCGCTTCGCCGAAGAGTTGGTGCGGGAGGTGGTGAATCGCCGGAATGCTTTGGACGAGTTGATTCGAAGCTGTTCGCACAACTGGAAGCTAGAGCAGATGGGAAGGGTGGATCGAGTTGTTCTCCGGATTGCCATCTATGAGATCAGCGCCGGCAAGGTGCCGGTCAAGGCGGCGATTAATGAATCGGTCGATCTGGCCAAAACCTTTTCGGGAGAGGAGGCCGGGCGTTTCGTCAATGGTATCCTGGGCCGGGTGGCCGAGGTTTATGCATGAGTTCGACTGAGCGTCGTTCAGTGGATGAGCTGCTGAATAGTCTGGAGGCGACGGTCAACCAGCTGACCGATCCCCAGGCGCCCTTGGATCGTCTGGTGGCTGATTACCAGAAGGCCTGCTTCATGCTGGAAGAGGCGCAGGCTGAACTGACCGTCGCCAGCCGGCGAATTGAAGAGCTGAAGTCGGTCATTATTAACCCTACCCCCAGGCTGGTGGCCGCCGAGCCTTGAGCTATCTCCTCCCCGCGGTGGCAGCTTGGGGTGTGGCACAGATCTTCAAGCTTACCGAGCAATCTCTTCGTCGCCATCGGTTGAGCTTGCGGGCCCTGACCGAGACCGGGGGAATGCCCAGCTCGCACTCCGCCCTGGTCATGGCTCTGACTACCGATATTGGGCGACAGCAGGGGGTAGGGTCGGCAGTTTTTGCCGTCTCCCTCATCTTCTCCCTGGTGGTTATGTACGATGCCCAGGGAGTCCGGCGTGCAGCCGGACATCAGGCAGAGGTAATAAATCAACTTTTGGAGGACCTCTTTGGGCAGCGAGGGTTGCGTGAGGAGAGGCTGCGCGAACTGATCGGTCATACTCCGATCGAGGTGATAGTGGGCGCCACGTTGGGGGTTGTCGTCGGCATGTTGCCACTGTAAGGGCTGGATGATTGATGGTTAAACCACGTTCTAAACGGTTGGATGAGATAGCCTTCGAACGGGGATGGGCAGAAACCCCCGAGCGGGCGAAGGCGCTGGTCATGGCCGGGCGAGTGCGAGTCGATGGGGCAACTGTGCATCAGCCATTTCAGCTCATCGGAATGGCCGACCGAGTTGAACTTGCCCCGCTCTCTCAATACGTGAGCCGAGGGGGAGAGAAACTCGGTCCGGCGCTGTTGGAGTTTGGGATAGCTGTGGAGGGGAGAATTTGTGCCGATGTCGGAGCTTCCACCGGGGGATTTACCGATGTTCTGCTGCAGAGAGGAGCATTGCTAGTCTACGCAGTGGATGTCGGTCGAGGTCAGCTGGCATGGCGATTGAGGCAGGATCGGCGGGTGGTGGTGATGGAAGGTGTCAACGCCCGTCATTTGGAGGGCTTTCCCGAGCCGGTGGGGCTCTTTACCGTCGACCTCTCATTCATCGGCTTGGAGCAGGTGCTTCCCCGGCTGCGGCAAATCTCCTCCCGGGCGGAGCTTGTGGTGCTATTCAAGCCCCAGTTTCAGCTTCCCCGAGCGCAGGTCGAGCGGGGTGGGGTGGTTCGCGATGCGGCGCTGGTCGAGCAGGCGCTGGAGGAGTTTGCCGAGTGGTGCGTTAGGAATGGCTTTCAACCCCGCGGCCGGCTGCCCTCGGCGCTGCCCGGCCGCGCCGGGAATCAGGAGTATTTATTCTGGCTGCAGGCGGAGGCCGAAGCATGAAACAGAAGATTGGAATCATTCGACATCCTACTGTGGACTTCGAACTCCCTCCGCTGCGAGCGGCACGCGAGTTTCTGGCCAATGCGAGTGTGGAGCTTTGGGAGGCGGAGCGAGGATCCCTGATTGGAGGGCAACAAGGTGAATTAATTGACACCACCCTACTCCTGACTGCCGGCGGTGATGGGACCCTCCTTTACGGTGCGCGGTTGGCGGCTCCGGTAGGAATTCCCCTGCTTGGAGTCAACCTTGGGCGGTTGGGCTTTCTCACCGAGCTGGAGGCCGATCAGCTGACTATGGGGTTGGAGCGATTTTTGAGGGGGGATTATTGGATCGAGCAGCGTGGGCTGCTGCGTACCGAGAAGAGTAGGGGGGAGGAGGTGCTGACCGAGGGAGTCGCCTTGAATGAGGTGTTGATCAGCCGGGAGGTCACCGGTCAGCTGGTGCGTCTGCGGGTGTTGACGGATGACCAGGAGGTAGGAGTTTTCGATTCCGATGGGGTAGTTGTGGCCACCGCTACCGGTTCCACCGCCTATGCGCTGGCGGCCGGAGGCCCGGTGCTTGATCCGATGGTGGAAGGGGTGGTTTTGGTTCCGCTCAATCC
>JBOHUW010000114.1:0-5966 GCA_050734895.1 Candidatus Dormibacteraceae bacterium
ACCGGAAGCAGTGGTCTCTTACGTACTCGGAGGCGGGAAACGGTAGGAAGCCCGCGTCAGCAGGAAGCTCATGGCGTTGACGAATCTGTTCGATCTTGGTTTCATGGGCAGCGATTCGTGCGCGGTTCCCTGTGATCCGGTCGATCAGGTTCGTCGGTATGGCTTTGATCAGGGCTTTGAGTTCTTTCCCGTCGCTGCCGGTTATGCTTTGTTCGAGCTTGTGCTGGGCCCGGATCACCGCTTTTTCATGCTTACGAACCTGCTCAGTCGTCCCGCATATTTCAGTATCCAGCCTTGTCCTGGCAGTCTGCAGTTCCTCGATGCGACTTGCCAGACCGGGCGGCACCGTGTAGGATGTTGCGTCGTCCACAGAATGACCGGGACGGGCCTCCGTCAATCGGGTGGAGGCTTCAGTGCGTAATCGTGCAGCGTTCGTTGCAGCTTCGAAGCCCTGCCTTTCGGCCTCTTTGACCGCGCGTTGTTCAGTGTGTAGTTCATTGATCTGCTCGGTGTGATCGAGCAGCGTTTCATCGGGATCGAGGCCAGTTAGCTGCTCCCTAATCTGGGCGCGCTGGCGGTTTGCTCGCTTGGCCGATTCACTGGCCACACGAATATCATTAAGTAGCCTGTCGAGCGTCTTTCCGGTGTCCATACGCACCTGTGGACCTGCGTCGATCAGTTCGTGGAGTTGCCTGGACAGTTCTCGGCGCTGCTGCAGGGCAGGCCGTGTTTGCTTGATTCGTTTTAGGCGGTCGCATTCGATGCTGGCACGGTTCCACTGTTCTAACAACTGCTCCCTTTGTTTGCGTGCTTTGATGAGGGCACCTTCTGTGTCCTGGTACTTTTCAGGACGCAATTCCGCCTCACGAGTAGTCGATTTGGCCTGAGAAAACTTCCTGATCCTAGCATTGAGTTTAAGATGCTGAGCCCTAGGCTTGAACAGCTCATCGAGCTGACGATCCAGCTGGTCGAGCAGTTCGGTCAAGGGAAGGCTAGAACGGGATTCGAATAGGGCTCGTGACAGGTCGCCTTTGCCTTCTAGCAATCGTTTGCCGCCGTGCTGCAACTCCTGATGATTGATGGCGAAGATAGTGGTGAACTCCTCTCGCCTCACACCGGCCAGCAAAGCGGTGAGTTCGTCCTGCTCCAGCACCTTTCCATCGGGGGTTTTCAGGGAGTCCTTGATCTTCTTATAGCGGATGAATTCCAGCACCGTGTCGTCATGGCCACGCAGGCGAGCACCGATTTGCAGTTGCGACTTGGTATGTACGAAGTCGTAGGCGCTACGCACCTCAATGCCGTAGAGCAGTTCGGCGACCGCATGACGGGCGGTGGATTTTCCAGCCTCGTTGGGGCCGGTGACGATGTGTATCCCGGGCGCCGAGAAGTCTAGACTCCGGTCTGAGAAGCAGCCGAAGCGGGTCAGATCCAATCGCTCAATCCTCACCGAGAGTTCTCCTCGACCATAGCGATTAGCAGATCCACGGCCTCATCAAACAGGTCGTTACACCACGCCGGGTTGTCTGGGTCAATTTGGCCGCCCCCACGTGCATCCCGTGGCAGTTTCTGCAACAACGGACTTCCCTCTATCAATCTGCGCAGTACCTCCTCATCCGCCCTCAACTTCTTGGCGGTACGACGCAGATCGTCTACTGCCTCAAGCACGTCAGCGCCATTGCCAAGGGTCTCTTCACCTGCCAGCCGGGTCGCGGGGCGTACTTTTTCTACCCATGCCTGATCGAACTCATTCGCGATGCCTCGGACCTCATTGGTCAGCCGTTCCCGCTCGCGCCAAAGTTCGGCGTGAGCATTGCAGGTGCCTACTACGCTGACCCTGGTAGCCAGAAGCCGTCCGTCAGCCCGATGGAACGCCTCGTCCAGAGCAGGACGAATCATTCCGCACACCTCGTCCAGGTCTGATGCGCCTGAGACGTTCACCTTCACATGATCCCAACGGACGACAGAGAGGTCGTGAGATTCGATAGTTACCTGGCCAGTGTTGCCGATCTTCACCAGGGTGCAACCCTTGGATCCGGTTTCCCGTACATGACGCCCTTGAGTGTTACCCGGAAAGACGATGTGTGGCGCAGTTTGGACGACTTCCCGGGTGTGAATATGGCCCAGCGCCCAGTAGTCGTATCCGGAGGCGACCAACTGGTTGACGGTGCATGGTGCATAATTGGCGTGGCCTTCCCGTCCACTCAATGCGGTATGCAGCAGGCCAATGTTGACCAACCCTGACTGAGCCGGCGGATAGTGGATCGCGAGATTGTCCTTCATGTCGCGGAACTTGAATCCCTGACCGTGTATGGCCAGCCCTAGTGCTTCGTCAGTCTGTGTCTCCGGGCCATCCTTAGAAAACTCGTAAACGTTCGGCGGCAACTTAAGCTTTTGGGAGATCTGACTTGCCGCGTCGTGGTTACCCGATACCAGAAATACCCGAATCTTGGCATCGGCCAACCGACCCATCTGCGCCCGAAAGAACAGCCCGGTATTGTAGTCCCGCCAATCTCCGTCATAGATGTCCCCTGCAAGCAGCACCGCGTCTACCCGTTCATCAATCGCCAGATCAATCAGGTTGACCACCGCTCGTCGCGTCGCCGTGCGGATCGCCTCTACCGGAGCGCCCTCGTAGTCGGACAACCCGCGCAATGGACTGTCCACATGAAGATCCGCAGCATGCAATAGCTTCACACGACACCTCATCTCGTCCAGTCATGAACGCCCGGGAATGCGGCCTACGTCCACAGCTCCCCGTTTTCCTTCTCTAAACGCCTTAAGCCGAATATGCTCGCCTAACGTCAACTAGCTATGTTACATTGAATTAACTCCGCTGTCTGCCTCAATCAGCGCTTGACCGAAAAACTGCCCTGCCAAGTGCAACAACAGGATTCCAAGATGGCCAAGGTGACTATCTTCGCCGCCCCCATGTAACACTCCTCCTGTAGAGCCAAGTCGAATCACCCTAGTAAACGCCTGAGTCATGCCAGCGTGAAGAGGACAGCCGATCGATACGCCCATGTGACGGCACCTCTTCAGGGGGACGCGGCCCAGCGAATCGGAGATTTGATAGATGGGAAAAGAGGATCTGGCGAGGAGCAATAAACCCCGTCCCATTCCGCCCCCACGACCTTTCGTGAGCCTTTCGTGAGCCATCAGCCTCAAAAAGCGGTTTCGAGAAGAGAAGCAAGAGGCATTTCAAGTTCAAAAAATGGCTCCGGAGGAGGGACTCGAACCCACAACCTTGCGGTTAACAGCCGAGCAAAGGGTTTTTAGAACCTTTCCATGCCATCCCGATCTATCCCTTTTTGAATACAAAACCCGACTCAAGCCTCCCTTGCCTTACCTAGCTTTTAAGTATGTTGTCGGGGAATTTGCTCTCAGGGGGCTCATTTTGAGCTACGCTCCTCATCTCTCAAGATGTCCAGCAATCTACCCGTTGTATAAACCGGAAGCCCGATAATTTCGAAGTCTTTGTCTTGGGACCAAATCGGCAGATCGGTGGCAAGCGCAAGAGCAACTACCGGCCAATCTTCGGGGTCGCGTGAAGCAATGCGAGCCAATGCCGCTTCTCGGAAGGGTTCATAGATAGCTGGGGATTGCCATTCCACCGGAATGGCCCCCAGAGCGCGTAAAGCGAGTTCCATATTGATCTTCGCCTTGGCTGCTACCCGCGGGAGATGTTCAGCCACTTCCTCCGCTACCGTGATCGGGCTTAGGCACCGCAGATTAAGACTCGTTTCAAATATCAAACGAGCTCGGCCCCTGATCAATGCAGAGATAATTACATTCGCATCAGGAATAATGGCAGCCGGAAGCGGGGGAGGCAGCTCTATTCTCTACGCTGAAGCAGCCCGAGGGTGGCGCTGTCGCCGGACATGTTGGAAGTCGCAGAGAACTTCTTCCTCGCTTACTCCAGCAGCATCTCGCGCCTCTCCAATTTGATCGCTCAGACGCAGGAATACCTCCCTCCGAAGTTCGAGCGGGAGTTCGGAGTCGGTCCAGGGCATGAAAAAACCGGCTGGACGGCCATCTCGGGTTACCAAAATTACGTCCTCCGAGCGAAACATCTCAGATGCTCTATCTCGAAAGTCTCGGACACTAATTACTTTCACTAATGTGGCCCTCCTAGTGGTCACTACTTTACCATGGAAATTTCGCTACGGAGGATTAGGAATATAGGGTTCAGTTGCCCGGAAGTACGATCGTGAATGTCGAACCCTCCCCCGGCGTGCTCTCCAGGGTGACCCGCCCACGGTGAAGTTCCACAATCTTGCGAACTAAATATAGTCCCAGCCCGAGGCCGGAGGCAGTGGCGGTAGCTCCCCGCTGCCATCGCTCGAAAATCCGATCTATCTCTGAGGCCTCGATGCCCGGCCCCTGGTCGCTCACGGCGATACTCAACTCTGGGCTGGCATTGACCGTAATCAGCACTTTGGATTGCTCCGGACAGTATTTGATAGCATTGCCCACCAAATTGATTAACGCCAGCCTCAGCAGGTGGCGGTCAACTGTGGCCAGAATGTCAGGCTCTGGTAGCCTCTGCTCGATCTCGATCTTCTTGGTCAAAAATTCGGCTTCGGTGGCCACCGCCACCTCCCTGATAAGCTCCCCTATCCGAGTAGGCTCGCGGCGCAGAGCGTCGGCATGGTCTTCAAGATGGATGATTTCGACCAATCCCTCGATCAGCAGCTTTAGCTCCGCAGCTCCCACGCTGATCACCTCTAGACCTGACCGCATCTGCTCCGGCACCGGACCATAGTCACCTTCCAGGAGCATAGTCAAGTGACCGTTGATCAGCCCCAATGGACGGCGCAGCTCGTGAATGGTCAGCTGCAAAAAATCGTTTTTTAGATCGACCTCTTCACGTAACCTGACAGTCTCACGATCAGCAGCAGTGCGGCCGCCATCGGTCACACATGAGAGAAAGAGCCTGATCTTCTGAACTACCCCTGTCATCGGATTAGCCTCATTAGGCATATAGACCTGGATAGTTCGGTGAAATGCCCCGGCCAGTTCGGAGTTTTGGCCCCCCTGGAAGGGAGGACCTGAACTCCATCCCCAACTTGATTCTCATTAAACACTACAATTAATTAGGTGATAAGATGATAAAAAAGTGCTAGCTGAGACTATTAAATAGGCGTAACACCATATGAAAACCTCTCAAGCTACTAGCAAATTGCATTATCGTCTTCGCGATGCTCGCCGGGAGCGAGGCTGGACCCAGGCCGAAGAGGCAGCAGCACTACGGCAGGTGGCAGTGGAGGCGGGATATCCCGCCTTGGCCGTCGATGCCAACATTATCAGTCGATGGGAACGCGGCATTCACCACCCCAAGCCGCATCATCTGCACCTCCTCACCCAACTCTTTGATCAGTCGGCCGACCAACTCGGGGCGACGGCAAAGTCCAAGAGCCGTCGCTCATCCCAAGCGAGCCCCGCAATCGCTGATTCCCCAGAATTGACCTCCTCAAATGAAGCGAACCCACTCTACATTTCCAACCTATTGGAACGGGTGGCTAGATCCTTGAATCCTCCCCATCCGATTGATGAACACCTCCTTGAGGCCCTCGAAGATCAGATCAAGGACGCGTACAAGCTAGAGCTGACAACTCCAGCTTCTGTAATCATCCCCCATGTAAACCTCTTGTTTAACCAGCTAATCGACATCTGGAGCGGTGCGGCGGGTATTGCGCCATACGATCGAGTTGTGGCGATCCTCGGAGAAACTGCCGTTCTCGGGAGTTGGTTGAACTGGGATAATGGCAATTCAGATGAGTCAAAGCGATTCTCCCAAGTTGCCCTCCAGGCAGCTCAGAAGCTAGAAGATAACAATCTTCGGGCCTGCTGTTTCGGATATCTGAGCTACGCTCCCAGTTGTGAGGACAATCCTCGCCAAGCGCTGGAGCTGCTCGATCAAGCGTTGGCCGAGGCCAATCCGGAATCTTCGCCACTCACCTATGCCT
>JBOHUW010000115.1:0-5921 GCA_050734895.1 Candidatus Dormibacteraceae bacterium
CGCGGCAGCAGACACTCCTCAAGTCCCGGATAAAAAAGGATCACCGTACGCTCGATCTCGGCCGGATCTCGCCCCACCTTGCTGCACCACTCATCTAGGACTCGATTTTTCTGCAGCGCCATCTCCGGAGTACCGGCTCCGTTCCACATATCGGCGTACTCGGCAACCAAACGTAGCATCACTTTTTCGCCAAAGCCGGCGATCAGCAGCGGCATTGGCCCCAGGGGAGGTGGATTGAGCTTTCCCAACCGCCGCTTCAGGCGAGGCAGGAATTCCTTGAACTGGCGGACCCGAGTAATCTCGTCTCCCAGATCGTAGCCATATTCCTGGTAATCGCGCTCCCCCATGCCTCCGGCCCCAACCCCTAGAATCACCCGACCGCCACTCAGGTGATCAACCGTTCGCGCCATGTCGGCTAACAAATCAGCGTTTCGATAGCCATAGCAGCTGACCAAGGTACCGATCTGCGCTCTGGAGGTATCCACTGCCATCCCGGCCAACAGAGACCAGGCCTCGAAGAATGAACCGTTCAGATCGCCAGTGAAAGGAAAGAAGTGATCGGGCAGCCAAATGCTGTCGAAGCCGAGATGATCGGCTTCTCGCCAAGCATTCCTGAGTTGCTCGATGGTGCAATGCTCCTGATTGAGTGCAATGCCGACTTTTATCTTGGTCATTCTGGATTACTCACAGAAAGATAGCTTCTTGACGAACGCGTTTAGTAGCTGGAGTTTCCACCCGAATCTCTACCACATCAACCGCTCGACCAAGTTCTTCTTCCAAATCGCCAATAAGTTCCGCCAGGTCCAAAACATTCCGCCCCTCCCCCAATTCTATAAGGAAGTCAATATCACTATCCGGCTCTGCCTCTCCCCTGGCCACCGAACCGAAAACCGCCAATGACCTGGCACCCCGCTTAGAGGCCAATGATTTCAGACGCTCCCGCCGTTGGTACAAAAACTCCATAGTTATGATAGTCGGCGCCGCCTTTACATCAACTCCCATCACCTTAGCCATTTCTTCTTTATATCCTAACTTGATTATTCCGCAGCAAACAGTTCAGGCACGTTGATCGCCAATGCCCGGGCCGCCTCGGCCAACTTCCGGTCATAGGTCACCATCGATACGAGATCACGACCCAAATGCAATGCAGTGGCCAAATGGATCGCATCCAAAGTGCGGAGAGAGGGAGGCTCCACCCTTCTTGCCATGTCAACGATCTGGCTACTCAAGCGAATCAGGTTGATCCTCTCCAACCACTTTCGAGTCGAATGCAATGCTGCTTCAGTGTGCCTACTGGCGCCCCGCTCCGCTTCTATACGCAGGAGCACCGAAGAGGTCCACTCTCGACCCCTCAACCACGCTCTGAATTCGGAGGATTCGGGCTCCGCAACTACTAACTTAAGAAACGCCGAAGTGTCTATATAAACGATCTTCAAAACCGTTCAGATGCTCGCATCTCAGCTAAAATTTGAGAGAGGGATGGTTTACCTGGAACCGCTGGCAAGGTGGGCAGATCTAAAGGATCACCCTGCTCCTCCGCCGGTTCTATCTCCCCCCTGGCCTTCAACTCATCCCATCGGCTGAGACCAAGCGGTATTATCCGGGCTACCGGGCGTCCGTATTCGGTAATTTCCAGGCTCTCTCCAGCCTTGATCCGCCCTAGTACTCCGGCGGTATGATTGCGCAACTCGCGTACTGCAATTTGTTCCATGGCTACATCGTAGCACTCAACTTTATCGGGCGGCACCGACACACAACTGGGCCTGATCAGGTTTGCAAAATACACGCCCCAATTCTAGCAGAATCAGAGCATCGCGTAAACCAATACTTAACAAAATCCCCGCCAGCTCACCCGTCAGAGCTAGCTACTCGCCTCCAACATCCCCTTAGCCTCATCGAAATTGAAGGGCGCCGAGACAGGAATTAGCAAATGAAAGAATCCTCACTAAGAGAGAGGAGCAGCCATCGCACCACGCTCGGCCACGACTTCGTCGATCTCCTTTAACAACACCTCCAAAAGCTCCGCCTGAGGCACAGTGCGGTGCAGCTTACCCTTCTTGAAGATGACCCCCTTACCCCGGCCCCCGGTCACCCCAATGTCGGCATGACGAGCCTCGGCCGGACCGTTGACCACACAGCCCATAACGGCCACCGTAATCGGCACCTTGATCCGGGCCAGGTGAGCCTCTACCGCGGTCACCGTGGGCACCATGTCATACTCCA
This sequence comes from Candidatus Dormibacteraceae bacterium, assembly GCA_050734895.1. GTDB lineage: Bacteria > Chloroflexota > Dormibacteria > Dormibacterales > Dormibacteraceae > JBOHUW01. The sequence goes on from JBOHUW010000115.1 coordinate 2,224, forward strand.
GCCGGCCACAGGTCGGGCAGGCGATCAGGGTTGCCCCCTCGTTGCGGTAGGCCAGGGTCTTCAGGACCTCATAGCCCACCCGGATCTCCTCGGTGGGATCATCCGTGGCCAAAGATACTCGAAGGGTATCCCCAATGCCCTCGGCCAATAGCACCCCCAACCCGACCGCACTTCGCACGCTCCCCGCCTGAACCGGACCGGATTCGGTCACCCCGAGATGAATCGGATACGGCCGAGCCTCGGCGAAGAGGCGGTTGGCGGCGATGTTGGTCCAGACATCGGTCGCCTTCAAGCTGACCTTGATGTGCCCGGGACCGTAATTCAGCTCCTCCAGAATTTGGCAGTGCCCCAGCGCCACCTCGACCATCCGTTGGGCGGTGGCCAGCCGGTCCTCACGATCTACTTCACGCTCCTCACGCAGCGTCTTGTGGACCTCCTCCGGGAGAGAGCCTGCGTTGACCCCGATCCGGAATGGGATATCTCGCTCGATTGCCGCCCTAACCACCCGCTCGACCTTGCTTCGGTCGGGAATGTTGCCCGGATTGAGCCGCAGGCCGTGCACCCCAGCGGCGATCGCCAACAGCGCCAACTCATGGTTGTAGTGGATATCGGCGATGATCGGCAGCGGAGAGCGCTTCACTATCTCATGCAGCGCTTCCGCCGCCTCCCGGTCGGGCACCGCCGGGCGCACGATCTCGCAGCCGGCCTCTTTGAGCTGCCCAATTTGATTAAGCGTCGCCCGGACATCGCGAGTATCGGTCTTGGTCATCGTCTGGACGGCAATCGGAGCCGCGCCACCAACCACCACATCTCCCACCCGCACCGGAATCGAGCGGCGGCGGGCTGGTCGAATCGAATCAGCCAGCTTCATTTGAGCCCCGCAAACTCGCCGGTGGCGATACGCTGCACGTCGAGGATGGCGACCAGGGCCATCAGAGTTAGGAGAGCCACCAATCCGGCGCGCTGGATCGCCAATTCCCGCTGACGGTTGAAGGGTCGTCCGCGCAGCTTCTCAATCAGAATCACTGCCATCCGCCCCCCATCCAACGCCGGCAGCGGGAGGAGGTTGGCCACCCCCAACGCCACCGAGAAGAAGGCGGCCAACTGAAGCCAATCCAGAATCCCCTGGTTGGCCCGGGCATAGGTGACATAGCCAATGCCCACCGCCCCGGTCAAGCCATTGGGGCCGAGCAGTCCCCCCGGCACATGCCCGGTGACTACCGTAGCAATTCCGCTGACCATCAGCCCGGTGGCCGAAAAGGGGAATTCCACCCCGCTGAGCAGAGCATTACCCGGATTGACCAAGGGAGCCACCACGACACCGATCGCCACATGTTGGAGCTGAGCGTCGTATCGGGGCTGGATAGTAACTGTCGCATTTTCGCCATTCGCTCGCCGCAATCCCAGCTGGAGCGGCTGATCGGGATGAGCGAGTTCAACTTTTTGCAGCTGACTCTCCTTGGTCAGGGGCTGACCGTTGATGCTCTGGATGCTATCTCCCGCTCCAACGCCTTGGGCGTAAGCTGGAGTGCTTCGATAGACCCCGATAATTTTGCCCGGGTCACTATTCAGCTGGGTAAGGGTAACCACGGTGATGATCAGCGCGGCAACCAAAAAGTTGGCCAGCGGACCGGCAATCAGAATAGCCAGCCGATGCCAGGGCGGCGAGGCCGCAAATCCATCAGGAGAATCCACGTCCCCCTCCTCCATCCCCGCCAGATGGACAAACCCCCCCACCGGGACGAGACGTAGAGCGTATACCGTCCCCCCGCGAAGGGTGGAGAGGAGGCGCGGCCCCATACCCACCGCATACTCATAAACCTTGACCCCAAACCACTTGGCGGCCCCCATATGACCAGCCTCGTGGGGAGCGACCAACAGAAGGAACATTCCCACAATTGCCACTATCCCGATCAGCAGATGCAACGCCAGATCCATTCGCCCCTCCCATTCAATCGCAATTCATTCATTTATCTACATTCCTATATACGCGCTCGGACATGATCTCGAGCCCACTGGTCAGCCTCCAATATTTCACCCAACGAGCAGGTCGCGGAGGGCGATGACGCCCCCGGATAGGCAGCCAACGCTGAATCAATTAACCGCACAATACCCGAAAAGGGCAGCCGATGGTTCAAGAAGGCGGTTACCGCCTCCTCATCGGCGGCATTGAAAATCGCCGGATAGGGAGGGCCCAGCAAGGCTGCATTCCGCGCCAGGTCGACCGCTGGAAAGCGCCGGCCATCGAGAGGAAACATCTCCAACGCCTCCAACTGATTGAAGATCGTCGATGGAACCAGGCCCGGAAGTCGCCGGGGGTAGGCCAGGGCAAGCCCGATCGGCAGTCGCATATCCGGATTACCGAGCTGTGCCTTACTCGATCCGTCGATGAATTCGACCATAGAGTGAATTACGCTCTGCGGATGGATAACCACCTCGATCTGTTCCAGCGGAACCTGAAAGAGGTAGTGCGCCTCGATTAGCTCCAACGCCTTGTTCACCATAGTCGCGGAATCGATACTTACCTTTGGCCCCATCGACCAGCGGGGATGAGCCAGGGCCTGCGCCACGCTCACCTTCTCCCAATTCAGATCAGGAGATCCCCAAAAGGGCCCTCCCGATGCGGTCAACAGCAAGCGAGCAACGTTTTCTCTGGCCTCACCCCACATACACTGCCAGAGCGCTGAATGTTCGGAATCGACCGGAAGGAGCTGATCCTGCGATGCCCGGGCCATCACCAAATCTCCGGCCATCACCAAGACCTCTTTGCTGGCCAAGGCCACCCGCTTGCCAGCCTCGAGGGCGGCCAGAGTAGGGCGAAGTGAGGCGGCACCGGGGATGGCCACCAGTACGGTGTCACACTCCGGGTGGGTCACTATCTCCTCCAACCGGGCCTCGAAATCCGGACTCTGCCCCGTCAACACGTAGCGAGCCGGGCGATCACAGCGCTGCCGTCCGCTGACCGCCGCGAAGAGTTCAAAGCGGTGGGGAAAGTTATCGATAACCGCCAGGGCCTGGGTTCCGATCGATCCGGTGGCGCCCAAAACCGCAATCCGCTGCCGACCCTCGGCGGCCTCAGAGGTGATCATAGCAGGTGAAAAAACGAGGCATATACGTAGGTAACTATGGGGGCAAAGAGGAGGGAATCGAGACGATCAAGCACCCCGCCATGACCAGGGATCAGATCCGAGGAGTCCTTGACTCTGGCCAATCTCTTCATCTGTGATTCAACCAGGTCACCTCCGATTCCACTGATCCCAATTAAAACCCCAAGTATCACGGCATGCCACCAAGCGATGTGCAGCCAGAACCAACCGGCGATAATTATCACCGGAAGCGCCAGCAGGATCCCCCCCACCGCTCCCTCCCACGTCTTCTTTGGACTAACCAACGGAAGCAGCGGATGCCGACCTACTCGTGCTCCGATCAGCAACGCTCCGGCATCCGCCACGACTACCGTGGCCACCACCGCGCCAAGCCAGCTCAAACCGTGGGGTCCGGCAGCATAAAGCAGGAGGTAGTAGTTGAAGGGCATACCGATATACATCGCCCCGGCCAATCCCATCGCCCATCGGCCCAATCCCTGCTTCCGGCCAGGCAGAAAGATGAATGGAGTAAGCCCTATAACCACCGTCAGGGCAAGCACCAACTGCAACGGAATTGCATTCAGTGCGGTCCCACTGAAGGCGAAGTAATAG
>JBOHUW010000116.1:0-5890 GCA_050734895.1 Candidatus Dormibacteraceae bacterium
GTGCTGCTGCACGACCTCGTCGAGATTTACGCCGATGATACTTTTATTTATGACACGGCGGCCTCCGGCGACCAAGACGAACGGGAGCGAGTCGCGGCGGACCGGCTGTTCGCGATGCTGCCCGACGATCAGGGCGCCAAGTTCCGGGCGCTGTGGGACGAGTTCGAGGCGCGGCAAAGTGCAGAGGCCCGCTTCGCCAAGGCGATGGACCGGCTGCAGCCGTTGCTGCTGAACTTCAACAACCGCGGCGGCACCTGGCGCACACCTGGCGTCACGGCCACCGATGTCCGTGCCCGCAAGTCCATCATCGGTGACGCATCAACCCTGCTGTGGAGCTACGCCTGCCGCCTCATCGACACCGGCGAACAACGAGGCTGGGTGCCGACCGATTCCGGGCAATGACTACCGATCCGGCCGTCGGCGCCGGTCCCGATTAATCCCCACCCTTACACCAGGCCCTCATTCAATAAAGGCTTCAAACGCTCGACTATTCTCTGCTGAATCAACTCCGAAGAATCGGCAGCATTTACTATCAAAAATCGCTCCGGTTCAAGTTCGACCAATCGCTGATATCCCGCTACTACCTGGCGATGAAACTCAAGCGGCTGGTCATCCAGACGATCCAGCCTCACTCCGCTTCTACGATGCCTTTCCAATCCAACCTCGGGCGGCAGCATAAGCAGCACGGTGAGTTGGGGTCGGGGAATCGACTCCGGCCAGTCCACCTGGAGGCCGCCCACTATCCCCTGATAAACTCGGGTCGAATCGTGGTAGCGGTCAACTAGCACCAACCGATCAGCCCTCAGCGCCGGTTCCATGACCTCCGAAATCAACTCAGCACGGGCGGCGAGAAAGAGATGCAACTCGGCCTCCGGGGCTATCCGCAGCTCCCGATTATCCAACAAAAGCTGTCGAATCCCCTCGCCTAAGGCCGTTCCTCCCGGCTCACGGAGGAGCAGCGGATCATACTTCGCAAGCGAGCGACGGAGCAGTTCGATCTGGGTCGACTTCCCCGCCCCCTCCGGACCCTCCAGAGTGACCAACATCCCCTTTCGCTTACTCATTTAAGTCAAGCGCCTGAAGGGAATCAACGGAATCAATCATCCGAGTCGTCTTCATCCCCTTCCGCTTCATCAAAGCCATAGAGACGAGAGAGGGCGGCGCGCACCTGGCCCGCCGAATTGTTTCGAATCAGATGAATTGGAACCCCTGAAGCCTCCGCTTTGATTAGGCTTTGGGGACGGCGGCGATGGTGATTCTTGAGGGTCAAAACGAGGTCAGCCCCATCCGGATGGCCCAGGATCTTAACCGACAAGCCCAATTCGCGGAGCGACTGCTCCAGGTAGTTGTGACTCACCCCGTAAGGAAAGATGGCGCGGGGACGGAGAGGCGATCCTATCGCTACCGGCGGAGCCTTGGCCAGCTCCTCGCTGATCGTAGAAATGATCTTCCCCTCTCCGGTTCGGACCCGCACCTTAGGAGTCGGCTGATGACCTCGCAGGGCGGCATCGACCACCGCCGCCAGCGGCTGATGGATGGCCATCCGGTCTCGATCCCAGATCTCGATTAGGATGTCAAAGGTGGGGGCCGCCTTCCGCTCCTGAACCGATTTCTGAGTTCCTCGTCGCCGCGCCTCCTCATCGGAGAGGGTGACAGTTTGGATGCCTCCCAAGAGATCGTTGAGGGTGGGATTGACCAGTAAGTTCTCCACCGTCTGGCCATGAGCAGTAGCGATTAACTGCACCCCTCGTTCGGCTATGGTGCGCGCTGCCAGAGCCTCCAATTCGGTACCGATCTCATCAATTACGATCACCTCCGGCATATGGTTCTCCACCGCCTCGATCATCACCCCATGCTGGAGGAGGGGAGAACTCACCTGCATCCGACGAGCGCGCCCAATCCCGGGGTGAGGAATATCACCATCGCCTCCGATCTCGTTGGAGGTATCTACGATGACCACCCTCTGGCGGTGGTCATCGGCCAAAATGCGGGCACATTCGCGCAATATGGTGGTTTTACCTATTCCCGGTCGACCGAGCAGCAATATGCTCTGCCCACCCTCGACTATGTCACGCAGGATCTCCGCTGTTCCACCAACCGCTCGGCCCACCCGACAAGTCAATCCGACAATACGATGGGCTCGATTCCGAATTGCCGAAATCCGATGCAGAGTGCGCTCGATCCCGGCTCGGTTATCCTCCCCAAACTGACCCACGTGGCCGGCTACGTATTCCAAATCGGCTGCGCTTACCGGATGATTGTCCAGCAGCACCTCCTGACCCACACTCCGAGCCTCTGGCTCTCGCCCTAAATCGAGTACCACCTCCAGGAGCTCCGCCGGCTTGATTCGCTGATGAAGAGCTCGGTGGAGGTGTGGCGGGAGAGCACAAGCCAGCTGCTCAATCTCCTCCTCCCAGAGGTTAAAAGAATGCTCCATCAGCCAAACGAGGGTACCAGACCAGCTTCGCGAACTGGCTGTCGAACCGCCAAATCAAGCACTAACAATCCTTGCGTGAGCAAGGTGGCGAAACCCCGCCGCTGCATCGCTTTCAACAGAAGCTCATCGTAATGCCGCAGACTGGCCCACGCCGCACTACCATCACAACGCCGAACTGCCCGATCGACTACCTGCTGAGCCAACTCTGCATCGTCCGGTAAGGCGAGGAGGGAGATCGTGTGAGGGCGGGCCCCTGAGCCCTGATGAAATCGCAACCAGGCTGCCAGCTGACCCTGCTCCAACACCTCCTGCTGACCAGGAATCGACCTCAATTCCTTCCACTCCCGATAGGTGGGAGCCTCCATTCCGACCACTTCTGCCGGGGTCACTCGCCGGTAAAGTTCATAAAGGCTGCGCTCATCCGCCCGCCGGAAGGCGCGCCAGTGGGCTCCATCATTGCCCGCTGCTGATTCAATTTCCTCCAATCGAGCCGGCAGGGTGGCCCATAAAACTACCTCGGTAGCTATCCATCGGAATCCCAAATCCTGGAAAATCGGTAGTCGTGGGTCTTCCAGCGGGAGGCGGACGAAGAGTCGATTCACCCCCCGCTGGCCAGCCCTGACAATCAAATGTTCCAACAGTTGGGAAGCTGCCGTTTGGAGGTCAACGTCCGGCCGAACACAGAGGTTGAGAAGTTGTAGCGCGGTTACTCGGGGCGGCAAAGTAAGCGCCGGAACCTGCCCCGCCGCCTGCACAAATCCCGCCACTCGACCCTCATTCTCGGCCACATAGAGCAGGCTTTCATAACTCAGAGGCAGAAAGGCCGTCAGCGTCTGACTAATCACCGACCACAGACGGGCAGGAGCCGGTTGGGCCGATGGAGGGGCCCCAGAATCACGGTAGAGCTGCTCGATCTGAGGGAGATCCAAGAGCGAGGCTGATCTCAGTTTCATACTTTACGACCGAGGACCAAATTAAGGAAGCGATGATGAAAAAGATTATCACCGGTCAGCTCGGGGTGGAAGCAAAACCCAAGCACCGCCCCCTGACGAACTGCCACCGGAGATCCCTGATGGCAAGCTAAAATCTCACTCGAACCCGAATCCGTGATCCGCGGAGCGCGGATAAAAACTCCAGGGAAAATCCCTAATTCGGATACCTCCAATGGGACCTCGAAGCTCTCCCTCTGTCGGCCGTAGCCGTTGCGCCGAACCGCTATATCAAGGCAGTCAAAACTGACCTGGTCGACCTTGCCATCGGTAATATGACGGGAGAGAAGAATCAGGCCGGCACAGGTACCCATGGCGGGCAGTCCATCTTTTAAGGCAAGTCGAATCTCCTCCCAGAGCCCGGAGCGTTGGAGCAGGATCTGCATAGTGGTGCTCTCACCGCCCGGAATAATCAACCCCTCGATTCCCGACAAATCTTCCACCGACCGGATCAGTCTGGTTTCGGCACCGCAGCTGGCCAACATCCGCTGGTGTTCAAGGTAACCACCCTGCATAGCCAGCACTCCGACTAGGCAGCTCAAGCTTCACCAACCGCGGCGCGCCAGCCGCTCCTCATCGCTCAGGGTGGAGATCTCGAGGCCGCGCATCGGCTCCCCCAAACCGGCCGAAATATCGGCTATCAGCTCCGGATCCTGGTAGTGGGTAGTGGCACTAACCACCGCCTTGGCCATCTTCAGGGGATCTTCCGCCTTGAAAATTCCTGAACCCACGAAGACTCCATCCGCTCCCAACTGCATCATCCACGCCGCATCGGCCGGAGTGGAGATCCCGCCGGCGACGAACATTACCACCGGCAGCCGCCCCAACTCCTGCGTTCTCTCCACCAGGTCAAGGGGAGCCCCCAACAGCTTGGCCTGGTGAACCAACTCGGCTCGGCCCCCTCCCTGAAGTCGGCGAATCTCTCCCTGGACCGCCGTCAAGTGACGTTTGGCTTCCACGATATTGCCGCTCCCCGCCTCTCCCTTGGTGCGAATCATCGCCGCCCCCTCGGCAATGCGCCGCAGCCCCTCCCCCAAATTGCGACACCCACAGACGAAGGGAACCGTGAAGAGTGATTTATCAATGTGGAACTCCTCATCAGCTGGGGTGAGAACTTCTGACTCATCTATATAATCAACCCCGATCGCCTGTAGCACCTGCGCTTCCATGGTGTGTCCAATTCGACATTTGGCCATCACTGGAATGGTTACCGCCTCCATAATCGAACGAATCAGCTGGGGGTCGGACATCCGTGCCACCCCACCTTGCGAGCGTATATCGGCTGGGACTCGCTCCAACGCCATAACGGCACACGCACCCGCCTCCTCGGCCAATCGAGCATGCTCGGGGGTCACCACATCCATGATCACTCCACCCTTCAGCATCTCGGCATGACCGGTTTTGACCCTGAAAGTCCCATCGAGCGCGGCAACCGCCAAATTCGCTTTTAACTCACTCACTGCAGCCTTATTCTAAGAGGGTGGTGTCGGTGTGGGAAGGAGCGGCGCTGATTGGCGCCGGATTGGCTGCCGGAACCATCAACACGATCGTTGGTTCGGGGGGTTTGATTGCTTTCCCGGTGTTACTTACCTTCGGCTACTCACCCTTAGTCGCTAACACCACTCAAACCCTCGGGCTGCTGCCGGGTTCACTCTCTGGAGCGATTGGCTACCGCCGTGAACTACGGGGGCAGATGGGCCGAACCCTCCGTCTGGGAATCGCCTCACTGCTCGGTGGGGTTACTGGCGCTCTGCTCCTCTTCGCCCTCCCCGCCGCGGCCTTCAGGGCAATCGTTCCGATACTGATCGCTCTCGCCGTGCTTTTGATAATTTTTCAACCTCGGCTGACGCATAGACTGAATACTCGCCAATCTGGCCCTGAACTACCTGGTTGGTTGAAACCTCTAGCCTTGTATGCCTGCGGGATTTACGGCGGCTACTTCGGGGCAGCCCAAGGCGTGCTGTTGATCGCCACTCTGACAACCCTGATATCAGGCGATCTCCAACGGCTGAATGCAATCAAAAACGTTCTGGCCGTGCTCGCCAACTTAGTTGCGGCGATAGTCTTTCTCTGGATAGGTAAGGTGGCGCTACTCCCCGCCTTGCTAATCGCTATCGGAGCTATTATCGGCGGCCAAGTCGGGGCCTCAATTGGCCGCTGCATTCCGCCCACTCTCCTCCGAGTGGTCATCGTTGTGGTCGGAATTATCGCTATTTTGATCTTGGTTATGGGTCGCCTCTAAGGTTTTTCAGCTTCGATGTCCTGGAGGCTTTCCGGTCAGGAGTGCAATAGCAATGAAAGCTACCACCATCAGAATTGTCCCTATGACACCCTTGGATGAGGCATGGGTGAAGAGCATCAAGGCGAGAACCGCCAAGCCAAAGATGGCGGTTACAAGCCATCCCTGCCAGGCAATTGGAGTTAGGCCCCAGCCAACTCTTTTGGGGCCGAACCAAGCCCGTTT
>JBOHUW010000117.1:0-5862 GCA_050734895.1 Candidatus Dormibacteraceae bacterium
CGGTGCCGTTGAGCATTTTCTGGCTGCTTGGGATGCAGAACACAGTCAACCTGATCGATGGGGTAGATGGCTTGGCGGGTGGGGTGGTGGCGATCGTCGCCCTCACCCTGGTCCTGGCGGCGGCCATCAATGGTCAGCCTGAAGTGATCCTGCTGGCCGCCGTCCTGGCCGGCAGCTGTCTTGGTTATCTGATCTTCAACTTCCATCCGGCCAAACTCTTCATGGCCGATTCTGGAGCCCACTTTCTGGGCGTTGCACTCGGTTTACTTTCGATCATAGGAGTGGCCAAGCTACCGGTTGCGCTGGCTTTGCTAATTCCTCTCCTGGGATTGGCGGTTCCGATCTTTGATACCGCCTTCTCGATAATTCGTCGCCGCTTGGAGGGAGTCTCGCTGGCTCGGGCAGATGCCCGGCACGTTCACCACCGACTGCTGGATTATGGACTCAGTCAACGCCAGACCTGCCTGGTTTTTTACGGAGCAACGGCGATCCTGGGCGCGATCGGGCTGACCGTTCTCGGCCACCGGAAGATTTTGGGGCTGGCCATCGTGTTGATGATCATTCTGCTTTCGACCGCTTTGGCCGAGCAGATGCAGACCTCGCGACGCTGCATCGGGCCATCTCTCAAGCGTCTGCTGGGTGAGCAAACAGAGACCCCTCCGGTCGGGTAAACTAAATCGCGAAATGTCGCCGCTGGAATGTAGGGGCTAGGCTTGCCTCGCCCCAGGAGTAAGGGTCCCGGAGGGTCTGACCTCCTGAGTCTTGGGCTCCTCCTTGCGGTAGCGGTAGTGCTTCCGACCCTGATCGGGATAACCCTTGATCGGGAGTTGGGTACTGGCCCGGCGTTTCTGTTGGTCGGATTAATCATTGGGATTGTCGCGGCGGTCGCGGCAATTTATCTGAGATACATCCGGCGTTACATGTAAATAACGTATGAGGAGAAAGAGGTGTTCCGTAAGACGGCAGCCGCCTGTGCGACGACCGCCGCCATAACGATGGTCATGGCAGTAGCCCTGAACCGGTGGGAGGCCGGGCTGGCCGGGGTGATTGGTATCCTATTGGGGGCCTTGAATGTCTCCGGAGCAGAGCTTACCTGGGGTCGATTCCCGGCCAATTTTCGACTAATTAGCCTCTTGCGCTTGCTCACCCTCTCTGCCGTAGCGATGGGAGTGAGTGCTCTGCTCGGCGTGGGGTACACCCCCTGGCTGGTTGGTGGTTTGGCCGTCTCAATGCTGCTCTCGGCTGGGGCCGGGGCGTGGGAAATCGGTCGAACGCGGAAGGTCTTGCCGGCATGACTTACTACTTGGCGGAGTCGATTGGCGAACTTCCCACGGTTAATCTCGGCTGTGGGGCCTTCTGCACTTTTAACTACACCACCCTGATCGTCAGTGCCATCTCGATCGCGCTGACCCTCCTCATCCTTGGTCTGATTGCTCGGCGACTCAGCAGCGGAACGCCGGGCAAGCTCCAGATGGTGATTGAACTCCTCTACAACTACGTTAGCTCCCTGGTCCGAGAGTCGGTGGCCGAGGATGCCGGCTTCATCATTCCCCTGGCGATGACCATCTTTCTCTTCATTTTGATCGCCAACTGGATTGATTTCTTCCCGCTTGACGCGGTTGGGGGATTGCATCCGGCCAACTCGGATATCAACCAGGCGGCGGCGATGGCGGTAGTGGTGATTCTGATGGTTCAGGGCTACAGCATCAAGGTGCTGGGGTTCAAGGGATACCTTCGCCGCTTCACCCGCCCCTTCGATATGCACTGGGCGGTGCGCGCCGTCTACACACCGCTCAATATTCTGGAGGAGGTCGTCAAACCGGTCACCCTCTCGCTCCGGCTCTTCGGTAACATCTTTGCTGGGGTGGTGATGGTGCTTCTGATCACTATCCTGCTCGGTTCAGTCCCAGTAGTTGGGACCTTTGCTCTGGCTCCTGCCGTACTGGTCGCCTGGAAATTCTTCGATGTCTTCTTCGTCGGCACGATTCAGGCCTTCATCTTCATGCTGCTGACGGTTATGTATTTCGGAATGGCCCGCGAGGGGCTGATCGATCACCACTAAATTCAATAGGAGAAACTCGTTTTGGATATACAGCACTCAATTCTGTTGGCCGGAGCCTTTGTCGCTGCCGGGTTGGCGCTCGGTGGCGGTGCGATCGGGGCCGCCGTTGGTGACGGTTTGGTGGGTAGCGCGACCATTCAAGGGGTTTCTCGCCAGCCCGAGGCCCAGGGTCGGCTCCAGGGAATCATGTTCGTGATCGTCGGTTTGGTCGAGGCGATGTACTTCATCAACCTGGCCATCGGCTTCTACTTCGTTACTCAGCTGGCCAAGTAGCCGATTTCTATGCTGGCCATAACCTACCTCGATTCGGCCGGATTGCTCACCATTAATGGAACCATCTTGGTGGAGATCATCGCCTTTGTGGCGATGGTTCTGATCTGCGCCAAGTGGATCTACCCGCCGGTGGTGCGGGCGGCGGAGCAGCGGCAGCGGCAGATTGTGGAGCAGTTAGATCGCGCGCGTCAGGAGCGTGAAGAGGCGTCGCGGCAGCTGAAGCAGGTTGGAGAACAGCTGCAGCAGGCCCGCCAGCAGGCCTCGGAGATCGTCGCCGGGGCAGGCAAGGATGCCGAGCAGATGCGCGGCGAGCTACGTCGACGGGCGGAGGTGGAATCCGAGCGAATCGTCCAAAATGCCCGCCGTGATATCGAGGCCGAGCGAGTCAACGCGGTGAGCTCGGTCCGCGGTGAGGTGGCAGAGTTAGTAGTTAGAGCGACTGAACGAGTCGTCGGGGAGTCACTTGATGGACCGAAACATCATAAGCTGATCGAGCAGGTGATCGAACAGCTGGAGCAGCAGGAGAGCAATGGCGCTCGCAGTTAAGAGATACGCCCGGGCCACCTTTGAGCTGGCCCAGTCGACGGGCCAAATCGAGGCCTGGCGGCACGATTTGGGGCGCTTGGAGCAGAGTTTTGCGATTGATCCGCTTCGCCAGCTGATAGCGGATCAGAGCCTCTCTTCGGAGCGGCGCCGAGCGGCCGCTCTTGATTTACAGATTGACGGGATTCAGCCCGAAGTGCTCAACCTGGGACGCTTGGTCATTGAGAGTGGAATGGGCTCAATCAAAGAGATTGTCGAGGAATTTAGTCGGTTGGCCGATCGAGTGCAAAATCGAATTCAGGTGTTGGTTACCACCGTTCCCAAACTGGCCGAACCAGAGCGAATTCGATTGGCCGAGCGGCTGAGTCGTATCTTGAATCGGGAGGTCCATCTGGAACTCTCCCAGGATGCCACGATTTTGGGCGGTATGGTGCTCCGAATCGGCGACCGACTGATCGATGCCAGCCTGCGGGGTCGGCTGCGCCAGCTCCGCCGGGCATTAATTTAAACAACGTAGGGGCGCGCGATCTCTCGCCCGATAAAATAATAGAGGAAACAATTAATTGCAGAACGGCCAAATCAGCGAGGTTATCAAGGCGCGGTTGAAGGACTTCACCGCCCAGACTGTCACCGCAGACGTCGGTCGGGTGATCAGCGTGGGCGATGGAATCGCCCAAATTTATGGCTTGGGTGGGGTGATGGCCGGAGAGCTGGTGGAGTTCCCCGGCGAGGTTTTCGGGATGGCCCTCAACCTGGAGCAGGATCGGGTGGGAGTGGTGATCATGGGTCCCTACGAGCACATCAAGGAGGGGGCTCAAGTCCGCACCACGGGGCGAATCATCGAGGTGCCGATCGGTCCCGAGCTGCTTGGGCGAACCGTCAATGCGCTGGGCCACCCGATCGACGGCAAGGGAGAGATCGCAACTTCGGCGACCAGCCCAATCGAGAAGATCGCCCCTCGGGTGATCACCCGACAGCGGGTGGATACTCCGGTCCAGACCGGTATCGTCTCGATTGATGCCATGTTCCCGATCGGCCGCGGTCAGCGGCAGCTGATCATCGGCGACCGCCAGACCGGTAAGACGGCTCTTCTGTTAGACACCATCATCAACCAGAAGGGGAAGGGGGTAAGTTGCATCTACTGCGCGATCGGCCAGAATGCGGCCAACGTGGCTCGAGTGCGGGCGACGTTGGAAGAGCATGGAGCGATGGAGTACACCATCATCGTCGCCGCCACCGCTGCCGAACCGGCCACGTTGAGCTATATCTCCGCCTACGCCGCCTGTACGATGGGCGAGTACTTCCGCGATAATGGTCAGGATGCCCTGATCTGCTATGACGATTTGACCAAGCATGCCTGGGCCTACCGGGAACTCTCACTAAACCTTCGTCGGCCGCCGGGCCGGGAGGCTTACCCTGGCGATGTCTTCTATCTCCACTCCCGGCTCTTGGAGCGGGCAGCCCGCCTCAATCAATCGCTGGGCGGTGGTTCGCTAACTGCCTTGCCGGTAATCGAGACCCAGGCGGGGGATATCTCGGCCTACATTCCGACCAACGTGATTTCGATTACCGATGGTCAGATCTTCCTAGAAACCGACCTCTTCAACGCCGGGGTACGGCCGGCGATCTCGGCCGGAAACTCAGTTTCCCGGGTGGGTGGAGATGCTCAGATTCGTCCCATGAACAAGGTCTCCGGTCGAATGAAGCTAGAGCTCTCGCAGTATCGTGACCTCGCCGCCTTCGCTCAATTCGCTTCCGATCTTGATGCCGACACCAGGGCTCAGCTGGAGCGAGGCCAGCGACTGATGGAGCTGCTCAAGCAGCCGCAGTACGAGCCGGTTCCGGTCGGAGTTCAGGTCTGTATTGTTTACGCCGGAACCCGCGGCTTCCTCGACCAGCTCGAGGTGGATCGAGTGACCGAGTGGAAGGATCGCTTCAACCGATTCCTGGGTCGAGAAAGGAGCAATCTGATCGAATCCCTGGAGCGCGACAAGCGGTGGGATGAATCGGTCGAGGGCGAGGTCCGAGAGGCGATCGAGGCTTTTAATCGGGAGTTTGGGCTTGCCCCAGCGGCCGAGCCGGCCGCCGCCGCGGTCACTTAAGATGCCCTCACTTCGTGATTTACGGCGGCGGATTCGCAGCGTTCAGAATACCCAGAAGATCACCCGAGCGCAACAGGTTGTCTCGGCCACCAAGCTGCGGCGAGCCCAGCAGGCAGTGCAGATTGCCCGTCCTTACGCGGAGCGCATGCGGGAGGTCTTGGAGAGTACTGCTCAGCTAGCCAGTGAATACCGCCATCCTTATTTGCTGCCGCGAGAAGGGTCACGGACGTTGATTGTGGTAGTCACCTCTGATCGGGGTCTTTGTGGAACGCTTAACACCTCGGTGCTGCGTAAGGTCAATCAGTACGCTGCTCAACATTCGGATGGGGCTACCAATTATGTAACGATCGGCCGGAAGGGTCGAGATTTTCTACTCCGCTTCGGCCGCCCGGTTCTGGCTGATGCCAGCAGTCTGCGCGATCGACCTCCGATCCGGACGATTCTGCCGGCGATTAGTGTTGCCCAGCAGGAGTTTGAGGCAGGGCGCGCGGATACCGTGCTGTTGGCCTACTCGAAGTGGGTATCGACGCTTCGTCAGGAGGCTGTCCTGCGCCAACTGCTGCCGGTCGATCTCACTGACACAACGACGGCTCAGAGTACGGCTGACTATCTTTACGAACCGGGTCCAGAGGAGGTGCTGGATGAGCTGCTGCCTCGTTATGTCGAGACTCAGGTCTACCAGGCGCTGCTGGAGAATCAGGCCAGTGAACACTCGGCTCGGATGATCGCCATGCAGAACGCTACCAATGCGGCGGGTGATCTGATCGATTCGCTGACCCTGACCGCCAATAAGGTGCGACAGGCGGCGATAACCACGGAGTTGATGGAAATCTTGAGCGGTGCGGAGGCTTTGACCACCGCCTGATGAGAGGAGAATAGAAG
>JBOHUW010000118.1:0-5844 GCA_050734895.1 Candidatus Dormibacteraceae bacterium
TTCCTCCCCCCGTGTGGGGGAGGGTAGGAGGGGGGATGATTAGTTTGGAAGGCGGCGCGAGGGCCGAGCCGGGGACCGTGTTTTTAACTGGATCAACTGGTTTTATTGGCAGCTATGTCTTGGAATCCCTCCTGGCCGCCGGATATACGGTTCGCGCTCTGGTTAGAGATCAACCAGAGCGGCTGCCTGAACGGGAGGGACTAACCCCTATAAACGGTGACCTGGTCAATTGCGGTGATCTAATTCCCTCGCTTCGCGGCTGTCGCTATCTGGTTCACCTGGCTTCGGTTTATACCCTCCCCGGCCGTCCCCAGTCCCTGATTCAAGCGGTCAATGTTGAGGGCTGTGCTGCTCTACTTGAAGCCGCCCATCTTGCCGGAGTCGAGAAGGCGGTCGTTACCTCGAGCGCTCTTACCGTCGATCTGGCAGCGAGCGAACAGCCCGCCACTGAATCGGATTGCCTGATCGGCCCCCTTCCCTCCGGTTACCTCGGCTCGAAGGTCGCCCAGGAGAGAATCTCCCTCGCCTCACCTCTCCCCTGCGTCCTGGTGTTACCCACTACAGCGGTGGGAGCAGGCAGCCTCCCGCCTCACCCTACTAGTGAGCTCCTCCTCCGCTTCCTTTATCCTCACCGTCAGCGGCCATTGTTGGGAGGCATCAATCTGGTCCCGGTGGAAGATGTCGCCAGCGGTCATCTTCGGGCGTTGGAACGCGGCTGGCCTGGCGAGCGATATCTTCTGGGCGGAGAAAATTTAAGCTTCGAGGAGTTGGAGATCCGACTGGCCGAGATTAGCCACCGCCGGTTGCCTCGCATCCGCTTCCGCCGGCCCCAAATGATCGGAGCGGAGCCGCCGCAATATGTAAATTCAGCCAAGGCAGCGAGCGATCTCGGCTGGTGGCCCGGACCAATCGATCCGGCGCTGGAGAAGACGATCGAGTGCTACCGCTCTCATGGGTTGATCTGATTGGTTTGTTCTTAACAAGATGGGTTACGATTTTAACGCCGAGCCGATATTTTGGAACCATGCAGTTCACTTATACCCCACAAGCAAGGTGCGAAACGAAGATGCTGATACGTAAGTATCAAAATGTCCTTACGGAGACGTATGCTAGGACCATGAAAAGGGTCATCCAGAAGAGTGGCAATTCTCTTGTGGTCTCTATCCCGGCTGAATCAGCGCGGCATTTGGGCTTTAGAGAGGGAGAAACTGTTGAGGTGAATGAAGAAGGTGGTGGAATTATGGTTCGGCCCACCCGTTCGCTGGCCAAGATTATTGCCGAGTGGGATGATCTAGCTCCGGGAGTTAGTGAAGCTGATCTATTCCGTCGTTTTCAGGAAAGCCGAGACTCTCGTTAATGGTGGTCGACGCTTCGATTCTGCTTTTGGGAATAACCAAGCCAGCCGGTCAGGCAGCTCGTCTGTTGGCGTTGGCATCAAGCCTGGAATCTCCGGAATTATTTGTATTGGAAGTCGCTAACTCTTTACGTTCCAGTGTGATTAGAAGAGAGGTATCTCTTGATCAATCCATCCGCGGGTTAGCTAGACTACAGCGGCTGCCAATTGTCCGGCATCCGCTTATGCCGCTTCTTGATCGAGTGTGGGAATTACGCGAAAATTTGACCGCTTACGATGCTGCATACGTTGCTTTGGCCGAGCGGTTGGGGGTATCGCTTCTGACAGCTGATACTGGTATTGCTCGGGCCCCAAAAATTCGCTGCAAGGTGAATCTAGTTAAGCTTGAGGCTCTTTCTTGAAAGACTAAATCAACCTCTAACCTTCTCGATCAGCCTTTTGAAGAGCTCCATATCGTAGGGCGGCGAGGAGGCCAAAATCAGGTGTTGCACCCCGGCCGCGATGTACTCCTCGGCCCGTTCCACCTCCTCTCGGAGATTTCCGCGGTAGATCGCACAAGTGCGCTCTATCTGACTCGGATCGCGGCCGATCGATTCACACCACTGGTCGAGAATCGCATTTTTCCGTTTCCATTCCTCGGGCGTCTCAACACCGTTCCACATATCCGCGTATTGAGCAACTAGGCGGAGGGTCACCTTCTCCCCGCCACCACCGATCATGATCGGAACTTTACCAATCGGTTGTGGCTTCAGCTTGCCTAACCGAGACTTGATTCGGGGCAGTGCCTCACCCAATTCGCGCAGTCGGGAGGCGACAGTGCCGAACTTGTAGCCATACTCTTGGTAATCGCGTTCGCACCAACCGGCTCCGATGCCCAGAACGGCTCGACCATGGCTGAGGTGGTCGAGAGTGCCGGTCATGTAGGCCAGTAGCTCGGGATTACGGTAGGTGTTGCAGCAGACCAGTGAACCCAAAGTGACTCGCTTGGTCTCCCGAGCCCATGCTCCGAGAACGGTGTAGGCCTCGTAGCTCGCTCCCTCCGGATCGCCGTATAGAGGATACATATGATCCCAAGTCCAGATACTGTCGGCTCCCAAAGCTTCTGCCTCTTTAGCGGCCTCGATTATCTGCTTGACACTGCCGTGCTGGGGTTCGGTTAGATATCCAACTTTTATTGGCATGAACTATCAACGCTGACTGTGTCGCCCTTAACCTTCTCTACCAGACCCTTCAGTGGCTCCATATCGTATGGTGGTTTGCCGAGGAAGATCAGATGTTGGACCCCGGCCTTGATAAATTCATCAACTTTGGATGCGGTTTCTTCCATGCCCATAAGCGGCATGTCGAAAAGCATGCAGCTGCGCTCGATCTGGGCCGGATCGCGCCCGACTGACCCGCACCACTGATCGAGGATGGTGTTCTTCATTTTCCACTCCTCCGGTGAGCCAAAGCTATGCCATATGTCTGCATAACGTGCCACCAGCTGGAGAGTCACCTTCTGGCCACTACCTCCGATCATGATCGGAATCTTGCCGATCGGTTGCGGCTTCAGCTTGCCCAGCCGGGACTTGATTCGGGGCAGCGCCTGGCCCAAATCACGCAACCGGGAGGGAATGGTGCCGAACTCGTAGCCATATTCCTGGTAATCACGCTCGAACCAACCGGCTCCGATACCCAGAACTGCTCGGCCCCCGCTGAGTTGATCAAGAGTGCCGGTCATGTAGGCCAGCAGCTCGGGATTGCGATAGGAATTAGAGCAGACCATGACCCCTAAAGTCGCTCGCTTGGTTTCCCGGGCTAGGGCTCCGAGGACCGTATATGCCTCATATATCGCTCCCTCTGGATTTCCGACTACTGGCGGGGGAGACATATGGTCATAAGTCCAGATGCTGTCAGCCCCCAGCGCTTCCGCTTGCTGGGCGGCCTCGAGATCATCTGGTTTGCGTTGCATTCATGGGGGGCGATTACGCAGCCTACCTTGACTGGCACTTTCTAAGCAACCCTAACTTTGTCACTCTTGACCTTCTCCGTCAACCGCTTGAACGGCTCCATGTCGTAGGGCGGCCCAGAGCCTAGGATTAGATGTTGAGCACCTGCCGCAATGTATTCATCCACTCTCTCTATTTCCTCTTGGAGATTTTCACCAACCATAAGGCAGGTGCGCTCGATTTGGGCTGGATCTCGCCCCTCTTTCTCGCACCATTGATTGAGAATTGCGTTCTTTCTCTTAAACTCCTCGGGCGGTCCGAATCCATTCCACATATCGGCATATCGGGCAACCAGGCGGAGGGTCACCTTTTCGCCGCCGCCGCCAATCAGGATCGGAACCGGGCCAATCGGTTGCGGCTTCAGCTTGCCTAACCTTGACTTAATTCGGGGCAGTGCCTCACCCAATTCACGCAGCCGAGAGGCGACAGTGCCGAACTCGTAGCCATACTCCTGGTAATCGCGCTCGAACCAACCGGCTCCGATGCCTAGAACGGCTCGGCCGTGGCTGAGCTGATCAAGAGTGCCGGTCATGTAGGCCAGCAGCTCCGGATTGCGGTAGGTGTTGCAGCAGACCAGGGAGCCCAAAGTGACTCGCTTAGTCTCCCGGGCCAAGGCTCCGAGAACGGTGTAGGCCTCGTAGCTGGCCCCCTCCGGATCGCCGTACAGCGGATACATGTGATCCCAGTTCCAAATGCTATCCGCACCCAGCGCCTCCGCCTGTTGAGCTGCCTCGATCAGCTGATCGACGGTGCCGTGCTGGGGGCGTAGCTGATATCCAATTTTAACTTTTGCTATCGCTTTCACTATACGGATCGGCCTTGGTTGACCGGGATGAAGTTTATTCAGAATGCAGAAGTCAAGCCCTTGAACATGGGGAAGTGCTTGACGTTCAAGGTGAGCAATTCGGCTCCCAATACATCTGCCGTGGCAGCAATGACGTAATCAGCGATGTCAATGCCCGGGTGAGATCGTCGATATGAGCGGAGCAGCTCGCCGGCGTGAGCGGCGATGATATCCGTGACTGGCTGCAGGCTGAGTACAGAGAAGAGGCGGGCAACCGAGGAGCGTTCCCGAGATCGCATTCCCCCCTCGAGCTCCACTCGAGAGAGAACACTGCAAGCTGCCTGTTGGTTATTTACCGCTTCACGTAGGAGTTCAGTAGCGTTCTGATCGTCTCTTAGATGGGCGATGAGAACGCTGGAATCGAAGAGCTTCACAGGCCGAGTTCGCGCAGCCGTTCGGATGCCCCGCCGCCGCGTACATCGGCCAGCCATTCGGGCCAATCGGGATAGTCAGCCAGTATTCCCGCGGTTGCATCGACTATTGACCCATGATCGCTCGAGCCATCTGACAGCTGTAGTTCTCGATCTAAAATTTGTCTGATGACCTCGGCCTTAGATATGCCGGAGTGGAGCGCCCGATAAGCAATTATCTGTCGCTGCTCTTCAGTTAGGTAAATTTGGGTCCGATGCATACATCGATAGTATACGGCATTGCCTCCGATTCCGCAGCTCAAGGTTAAATTAGCCTTTGGTCTTCTCGAGCAGCCGATTCAATCCCTTAAGGGCTAGCTATCCGCCAAAATGGATTGACTGGCCCAGCTCCTTCTCCCGCTGCATAACCACCACGGATAGCCCCGGTGATGAAGACTTTAGCCTGGCGCACCGCGGTTTGAAGATCCTGCCCCCAGGCGAGGGCGGCGGTGATTGCGGCCGAGAAGGTGCAGCCAGAGCCATGAGTATGGAGAGTGTCCGCGCGGTCGGCCTTTAGCCAAACCAAATCCTGGCCGTCGAAGAAGACGTCCTCGGCCTGTGCTCCGCTGGCGTGTCCTCCCTTGATCACCACTGCCCGGCAACCGCGCGCGACCAACTCTCGTGCGGCTACCGCCTGAGCTTCACGATCGGGCAGCGGCCGGTCCAGCAATACCTCGGCCTCGGGCAGGTTGGGGGTGACCACCGCGGCCAGGGGGAGGAATCGGCGTAGAAGGTTGAGCGCCTCCTCCTGAAGCAGCCGTTCCCCGCTGCTTGCCAATATCACCGGATCGATCACCAGGGGGCCGAGTTGGTGCGCCTTGATCGCCTTGATCACCGCTCTGATCACCGTCCTGCTGCTCAGCAGGCCAATTTTGGTCGCCTGCGGGCAGAGATCGCCGGCCACCGCCTCGATCTGTCTCTCAATGCGGGGGCCGGACAGTGGCCACTGTCCATGCACCCCCATGCTGTTCTGGGCCGTAACCGCGGTAATCGCCGAAGTTCCATGGCAGCCCCAGGCGGCGAAGGTTTTGAGGTCGGCCTGGATGCCGGCCCCGCCGCCTGAGTCAGAGCCGGCGATGGTCAAGACCACCGGGTATTTCTGACTATGGCTTTCATCGAATCGATCTAAACTGATACTCAGAGTATGAGCGAGCTGAGCGAGAAGTTGTTCACCAATCGGTACGTTGAGGATACCGGCCGACCCCACATCGAAATTAGACATCAGGAGGTTTGCCGGGAGTGCAGTGG
>JBOHUW010000119.1:0-5831 GCA_050734895.1 Candidatus Dormibacteraceae bacterium
TCAGGGTTTGGCGGCTATTAGCCATGCGTAGCCGTGCAGTCCCTAACGGGTCTGTCGCAGTCCGTTAGTTTAACCTGTTTCATGCCCTAGGCAGCCCTAGGGGTCGACAGTTAAGAGAGTGAGCACCATGGGTATCGCTACCCTCCAGAGCGCCGATCCCGGTATGGGAACGGTCTCCCGTATGCCGCAGACGACGGCAGCGCCTAAGCAAGGGCCTGACGTCCCCTTTAGTCGCCTATCACGGCAAGGGCAGATCCTAGGGCCATCCATTGCAGGGCAGGCTTTTAGCAGCCTGTGGACCCCTATCCTTAAGCCTGTCGGCGGGTATCTCCGTCGCTTATCCTTCTACATCACGGCGAGCGGTGGTAACTACTCGGCTGCTACCGCCACGGCAGACGCACCGTACAACACGATCCAGAACATGTTCTTTCGCGACCCTTTCGGTCAGCCTATCATTCAGGCATCGGGCTACTCCCTGTTCCTGATCAACCTCTACGGAGGCCAGACCGGCGCTCTCGGATTCGGTAGCCAGCCGAACACGTTGCCCTCATGGTCCGCTCTTTCCGCAACCACTGGCGCGTTCACGTTCCGCCTCGATGTCCCGCTTGAGCTGGATTCGTCCGGGTATTGCTCGTTGCCGGACATGAACGCAAGTAGCCAGCCACAGATGCAAGTACAGCTCAATCCCCCGACTACGGTCTACGCGACAAAGACGGGCACTGTCGATCCGACGCTGACGCTGACTCTCGATGAGCCGTATTGGATGGCGCCTATCGACAATCCGAGTGCGGCACCGCCGGATGTGGGCAGCTCCGCGCAGTGGTCGGAATCGCGGGCGGCTGCGGGTATCGCTTCATCGCAGTACCAGCGGGTGCAACTCCCTCGCGTCGGAACCTACATTCACTCGCTCATTCTGGTACTACGGGACTCGACAGGTGCCCGTATCGAGGCGTGGCCGACATCGGATCTATCTCTGTGGATGGACGGGGTTCCTATTCTATTCGAGTCGCTTAACGAGCGGCAAGATAAGATGTACACCCAGTTTGGTATCACCCGACCGACCGGTATCATCGTGTATACATTCCGGGATTCTATTCAGACGTTCGTGTCATCGGGTGACACCTATGATCTGCTGGCGCCCACGACTCCAGCGACGCTTCTAGAGGTCGCGGGAACGTTCGGAACCATCTCGAATGCACCGGCGACCATTACGGCCATTGTCGGCGAATTGTTCCCACTTGGAGGAATCCCCTATACGCATCTCGCGATGTAAGAGAGGTGATCAATGCATTTCGGCGAGGCACTACAGTTGCTCCACGCGGGTCATACCGTCACGAGAACAGGATGGAACGATCCCGGTCAGTTTATCAATCTTCAGACGCCTAACCCAATGTCGGAGATGACGCTGCCCTATCTTTACATCAGTACGGTTACAGGCCATCTCGTTCCATGGTTGGCCTCTCAGTCCGACATGCTAGCGGATGATTGGACGGAGCATAGTGGCTACCCAGCACTCAACGAGTAGTGGGGAGGGACAGTGCTTAGCCGTCCACCTCACGGAAGGAATGATTATATGGCAGGCATAGCAGCGGGAGTGGTGACGGCAGGAGACGTCTCTGGCCAACCGGCGATGCCCTCTCGGTGGCAGCTCAGCCTACAGGCACCGGCAACATGGTCGTACATATGGTTCGGTGTATCAGTCGCCTATCTCATTAGTATCTACTTCGGCATGATCTCCATTCGGAAAGGGTGACCAAATGCTCGGGTCTAGTAACTTCTGGTTCGGTGTCGGTGTCGGCGTCGCCGGTATCTACGCATGGCGGTACTTCGCCGCTAAGAAGACCGCCCGCTAATGTTCGTCATCGCGCTCGCATCTCTCGTGCTAGGTTACGCCCTCTTATACTACGCGATTGATGCCATGACACACTATGACAGCTCCACTAAAACCACGACCGGTATACCATTCGGTGTGGTCTTAGGACTGCCATCAACCGGTAACGACACCGCGATGGTGTTCGCTCACTGGGGTGCCAGCGGTAGCAGCGCGCCAGCGACTGGGGCGGCTGCGACCAGCCCAGCGGCCGCCCCGTCCTCAACGAATGTGATGCCAGCATGAACAGCACCGGTATTCTAGCGGGCGAAGCTGTAGTCGCTATGGGTATGGTGAGCTGGCGAGACGCTAAAGCCGGGTACGCACCGCTACCGGACCACATCATTAAAACTGGTATCGCATTCGGTATCATCGGGGTCCTAGCGTATGCATCCCCCGACCTAGCTGCCATCCTAGGTGGCGGTTTCCTACTCGCGCAAGTTATCAACATGTTACAAAATCCTGCTGACTATAAAGTCGTACTACCGAGTGGGTACCAGACGCAGAACTATCTCCTGCTTGGTAGTAAGGCGCCTATCGCGGGAGTCAGTGGAGACTTTTAAGGAGATCGAATGTTTCGGGGAGTTCTTTCACTCGCAGCCGTCATCGCGGGCGGCGTCATGCTAGCAGATTTAGTCGCCAATTCCACTGGTACCACCGCACTTTTTAATGGCGTCGGTGGTCTCTGGAAGACGTCTATCAACGGTATGCTTGGCAAGTCATCGTGAGCGCCACTCAATATCGTCAGGGGTACTCGTCACTACGCAGCTCTGTTGGTGCCTATCAGCTCGCTTACGCTGCGCCCGTGTTCCCACAAACGAACTACATCGACGGAGGGTTTGCGGGACATCGAGACGTTAGACCGGCGACCTCTGCTCCCTCGACAATGGCTCCTGTCGTCAGCCGCAAGAATCGTATCAAGGGGATGAGATTTCTTTACTCCCACGGTAAGCAAGTACACGCACAGTTCCGTATGCGCGCTACCGGTGCCGTCGAATCGTCTCGTTTCCAGCCACAGAGTGCGCATACGTGGTTCGCCCCGTTCAATGACGCACTCTACCAGGCTGGGTATCCTGGGACGAACCTTGGCATATCTGAGAAGGTACCAACGATTCCCCCGGCAGCTCTGGGCACTGCCCCATGGCAGATGCAACCGCAGCCGCGATTCACGCGAAACATCTACACGTCCCGTAACTATGGGACGCCTAACAAGGGTATCGCCGCTAAGGGAATCATCCCTACTAAAGGCGTAGGTGGCTAACATGCCCGATATCGGCGCTATCCTCACACAAAAGAAGGGGCCATTCCCCGTCTGGGTATACGGTCTCGGCGTGTTCGGTCTCACATGGTGGTATCTCTCCCACCAGAAGGCGAAACAAGCTAGCGGGGGTAGCAGCGGTGGTGGGACTCCTGGCCAATTCACCTCCAGTCAATCAACTAAATACACAGACCCTAAAACTGGTCAGCAGATAGACACGGCCTATTCAGCTCAAGGTGGCGGGTATGGTGGCGCGTACGGGTCTCCTGCCCAGTTCGTTACCGCAGCCGGACCTATGCCATTCAGCGGAGGCGACGTATACGTAAACTACCCCGGACAACCGACCGCGCCTCCGCCACCTCCACCTCCCCCTGAGCACCACCATCCGCCACCGAACCGTGATCCTGACTGGGGCCACTGGGTAACGTTGCAGGGAGGTGACACCGTAGACTCCGTCACTCAACGGCTCCTAGGCGACGCCTCTTTGTCTAGCAAGGTGTGGAATGATCCCGTTAATAAGATCCTCCATGACGCACGCGGCGGAGACCCTACTAATACTAAAGCGGGTGACGTGCTATGGGTATTCGATGGGTGGCGGCCCGGATGGGTGGCGCCCGCTGACTTTGTGCCCTACCCTATGGTGAAGCCGCCTCCTCCCGAATATGACACGGGGTCGGGTGGACAGTGGCATCAGCAGCCTAATGGGCAGACGCAGTGGCTTAGCCAAGGTGCGGACGGTAACGGGCAGCAAACCGTTCAGCTCACCCCTACGCAGTGGAATCCGGCGGCCTAATGGACATAGATTTCAGCATCCCTACAGGGGCGGGTAAGGGTGTCGCCGCTATCCTGTTCCTGACAGCGGGGATGACTACCCTCGATGCTTACTCGACGTTCCAATCTTCTCCTTGGACTATCGAGAACTTCGGTGCTGATGAGGAGAAGACCACCGCATGTAAAGAATATCTTACGCATGCGGTCGTGTTCTCGCTAGCCTATTGTACGATGTCCGCCCATCTCTCCGGCTCACTATGGCCTCTCGTCGGGTCACTAGTCGCGAATATCTACCTCATTTGGTTGTATATGCGGGCGATGCGTCGTGGTGCGGCGAGCGGCTCTACGCAGTGGAATAAGGGGTAGAGTATGGCCACGCCGTACTCCTACGCGCAGCTAGAGGGTATAGCTAAGGCAGGGGGTTTCCCTGACTCTATGCTCCCCCTCATGGCTGCTATCGCCATGGCGGAGTCCGGTGGTAACGCTGCCGCTACGAACGGTAACGATAACGGAGGGACGCAGACCTCGTGGGGGTTATGGCAGATCAGCGACGGTACGCACAACCAGCCTGCGCCTAACATCCTTGACCCTGTGACCAACGCTAAGGTAGCGTGGACGAAGTATAACACGCAGGGTCTCGGTGCTTGGGGCACGTTCACATCCGGCGCCTATAAGTCGTTTATGCAAGGGCAGGTTCCCCCGAATCTGCAACTAGGACCACCTGCGGGGGGTGGAAATGGCGGGGGAGGTGGGGCAGGCACGGGTTCCATCTCCCCCGCCTCATTGTTCGACCCTAGCACTTGGCTACTCCCTCTTGAAGGTGTATTTGGCGACATCCTGAACTACACTGTATGGCTGGCGATCTCGGCAGGTGGGCTGATTCTAGTTGGTGCGGGCGCTTTCCTGATGTTCCACGAAGCTAACCAATCTACCGACAATGCGGCAGGGCGGTACGGGGCGGCTCTTAAGCACATGGCCTCTCTCCCGGTCCGTTATGCGAAAGGTTGATCCATGGTCCCTTACCCGTACCGAGCGAACGGTAGAGATATTTTCCCGACACCGTGGACTCGGCGTGTTCAGACACCTATTCGACCAGCCGTAGGCGTCTCCACAATTAGGTTTCACGTTCCGGGACTGAACATCGGTGGCAGTGATCAGGGGGCGCGATGACCGGCTCAACGGACACTAACCGATCAGCGGAGCGACTAATCCTCTACATTGAGGTTACATCTTCTGCCATCGTCCTCGCCTACACTCTCGCCATCTTGTACAATGACTGTGGTAAACCTGGACAGGGACACTGGGCAATGGCCAAAGTCTGCCAGGCCATCGCCGGAGTATTCGGCAAGTGGGGTCTAGACGCAGAGGTACGATACCGTACCATCCTAGAATGCGAGAGGATGATCTAGTGGTAATGCTGAGCGTCGGTGCAGAGGTAGACCTCGCGACCGGCGATGAGCTTAAAGAGCTGGGAGGTAAACTCCTAGGTAAGCGCGAGCCACGACCGCTGTTTAAGGATCTCGCAGCCTCTATCGCTGGTACCGGCGCCGTTCCCGTCATTATTCTTGGACGGCCCCCGGTAGGCAGGGTATGGAAGGTCACCTCTGTTACGGTAGTAGGCAACAATGATCACAGTTCTATTCCTAGTCTTCTGGGTTTTGTTGCTATGTACTTCGGTGACGCTGCTAATCCGAATCTCGCGCAAGTGAAAATCGTGAAGATCGCTCTACCCTCCACTGTATACGTTGCGGGAAAGCCCTTCCTCTGTCATGCTACTCAAGAGGTGTTCTTTGTCGGGGATAACACTCTCAGTGCACCGGATAACGTCACTATCACCGCCTCTATCGAAGAATGGCGCTCAGGCGACGTTATGGATAATAGCGGATCTCCTTAATGCCTGACCTCACTAAGGCTGCCACTGTACCTGCGTCA
>JBOHUW010000120.1:0-5767 GCA_050734895.1 Candidatus Dormibacteraceae bacterium
AAACTGGGAAAAACCCATTTCTTTTGGCATTCTTTTCTGGCGTCACTGCCGGATGGATGGCGGATGAGGTGGGCTAGACTAGAGCTCCGTGGGCGAGATTTTAAGGTCACTCTTGGTTTACGTTCCAAGGCTTTTCCGCCAATGGTGGGCCACTATAGGAATTTTCTTTGGAATGGCTGGGCTTGCGGCCCACTTTACCGGCATCCTACAGCCGCCAAACATCTTCTGGCCGTTAGTTGCTGCCCTTACCGTGGCAATAGCTGGGTTCCAGCTGTTCCACAAGGAACGCCTACTCGAGGGCAAATACGCTGTCAATGGTCCACCCCTTCCCCAGTTGATCGGTTTAGGGCTAGATAGTAACCACGATGCAACCTATCTAACCGTAATCGGATGCTCTCAGGATCCCAAACCGGCCCACCTATCGACGTCTAAATCTAAAGATTTGGAAGAGGAACTTGTTGAGGTGCTTGGAATAGCCGACAAATCTCCTGATCGGAGTTCTTACTATGATGGTTTCTTAACCACCCTGTCGGATCCTCAGCAGGTCTACCTCGGGTCTGCCAGATTGGATATTACGGGAGCTGTGTGTCTTAAGGTCGAATGGAGCTTAGGCAGTGGTTCCATCCATCTGGCACCAGTTTTGATTCGGGCAGTTGACGGGGTTCGGGCGTTAAGACGGTCTACCTGCGCTTCCGTGCTCGGTAAGCATCCATGGATTGTAATCGTACTGAACCCAGGGCCTGAGTTTAGCATTTCCACGGAAGGTCTTTTAACGTGCCAACCGTGGTCCAATGTACAACACCATCGCCCATCAAAACTCTTCTCGCGTCCGAAGCAATGCAAGAAGGATTGGCCTTTGGTGCTTGACTTCGCTGAAAAACTGCTGGCTGATGTCGGTTGTGTTGACTTCGAAACGGACTTGCGAACAATCACTGAAGCTCAAACACGAAGGATACTCTGCTCGTGAATTCAACAGAGTGCATTGCACTAGTGATCTTCCCTACCTTTTCACAAACTGGGATGGTGGGTCTCCCTCAGGTTGTGGGAGTTGCGAATTGGGAGCGGTTCAAGCCGCTCACCCATATGAATCTCCAATACCTGGCCGTAGAAGGCCAGCTCTGCTTCAAGCGCTTGTTTAAGTGCCCGGTTGCCAAACCCGTGCCCTTCGCCCGGAAATTTGCGATGCGAATATGGAACCCCGGCCTGATCTAGAGCTTCCGCCATTCTCTGAGAATGAGAGGTAGGAACAACAGTGTCGGAGAGCCCGTGCATGAGTAGCACCGGACAGCGGATGAGGTTGGCTCGGTTGACCGGTGAGCGACGATCATACTCCTCCTGATTTAAGGGGTAAGGACCGATCAGGTGCTCCAGCTTGGCAGATTGGAACCGAGGAGATTCGGTGCGGTGTTCTCGCAGATTTGTAATTCCGAAACTGCTCACCGCAGCAGCAAAGATATTCGTAGAGGCAGCAGCATTCAGGGCAGTAAAGCCTCCAGCACTGGCTCCTGAAATAGCCACACAGTCGGAATCTATTTTCTTGATTTGGATTAAGTGCTCAGCAGCCACAATACAGTCCTCTGTATCGGCGACTCCCCACTGCGTAGTCAGCAGTTCCCGGTAAGCGCGACCATAGCCAGTGCTCCCCCGATAGTTGACCGCAGCCACAGCAAAGCCTCGGCTAGTGAAGTACTGAATCCGTAGATCAAGGCGTGGCTTAGTATCGGTGGTCGGACCTGGGTGGGGTTGAATGATAAGTGGCGGTCGGTCGCTGACCAGGGCCTCAAAATCCCGATTGGTTGGCGGATAGTAGAGCATGTGAGCACGATTCCCGTTTGTGGTTGGAAAATCGATCTCCTCGGGAGTGGAGATATAGCCTGTTAAATCGATCGAAGATTCCGGTTCAGCCAGTGTATTCAGCTCCCCACGACGAAGGTCGTAGGCCATAACCCGGGGGACCATGGTTGGGCTTGAACCGATGAAGGCTATCCTGTCTCCAACTCCACGCAAGTAAGGCTTAACTGATCTCACAGGTAGATCAAGGTTTGTCAGTTCCCTGGTATTGAGATCAAGCTTGGCCAAACGATCATTTATGCCCAGCCGGTATCGCACTGCCATTTCGCGATCGTTCAGGAAGGCGTACGAGGAGTAGTCGAACTCCCATGGGGCATCGGCAAACTCAGCCTCCGTGGGAAGCACAGGCTCTACTTCTCTCCCACGATAGCGGTAGATGTTCCACCACCCTGCTCGATCGGAGACGAAGTAAAGTTCACCGGAAGGGCTCCACTCCGGCTGTAGAACAGATTCGTGATCTCCTCCAGCCACTAACTTTGCTGGGCCCAAATGGCCGTCCAATCCCAGCTCCGCAACCCACAGCTGGCTGCCATCCCACGCCATGTTGGGGAGGTCGGAAGAGATCCAGGCGAGCCATTTCCCGTCTGGGCTGGGGCGGGGGAAGGAGAAAAAGTCGTGGCCCATCGCAAGGGTCAATATCTCCCCGGATCCGCTTAAAGGGATCCCGACCAGCTCGCTCACCACAGAATCTCCAGCGTGGCGCTCGCGAACTCCAACTAACAGCTGACCGCTGGCAGTAGGTCGGAAATCAGCATAGCGATCAGGAATCGACTGACTAAATGATGGAGTTATGGGACGCGGAACTGCACTCTGATCGACTTGGTAAATTCGGTCATCTTCTGAGTTGCAGGCGAAGAGCGTTGATCTGGTCGGAAAATAGGCCCCTCCCCCGTATTCGTTGACCCGAGTGCCAATCTTAAAGTCTGGTGGCAGAACTTCCTGCGTTCCTCTCTGCGGATCCCAGCGTACAAGTGCGGTGCGCCTGTGTTCAGATGAACGTTGCTCCAACCAGTAAACTGCGTTATCGACCTGGTGAATGGCGTTGTAAGCGGTGGATGCAGTAGCAACCACCTCGGAGGTAATCGGAGAAGTCCAGGAACCGTACTTTGCTAACACTTGATCGTGGGTGAGAGATCCTGAATTGATTCGTTGAGCTGCTGAACTGCGGGATGATTTCGGTAGGGTTCCAACTGACGCTGTACTTTGAAGACGAGAGGGAGATTCGTGGCTATCTGCATTTGTAGAGTTCCAAGCAGTGATTCTTGGGCCAATTCACAGGCGCTCTCTATATTTCCTTGTTGAATGTGGGCTCCGGCCAGAATGGGATACAGCCAGTACCAGTTTTTACGCCGACTCGTTTCGATCGTGGCCAAGAGCGGGCTCAACACGGCTATTGCCTCGGCTGTCTCGCCAAGTTTGGCCCGAACCACTCCTTCCTCGGCTTCCAAATAGGATGTGCTGAAGAATGCTCCATAGCTTGAGAGTACCGCAGGTCGACCATTTTTCGAGATATTGCCATCTCGGCTCATGATTGCTTCTGTCCGATTCAAAGCCTCGAATGTTTCATGTGCCCTTCCGAGTAAACCGTAAGCTTCAGCCTCCATAACCGCGAGCCAAGCTCTGGTCGCCGGGGCTGCGTCTGATTGCGTAAAGCCCAGCTTTCGGCCCGTAAGATGCTGGAGTCGGAGGGTAGGGTTCTCTCGGTAGTGAGGTTGAGTGGCAATGCAGCCCATCAGATACGCGCCGAGAGCACGGTTGTTGCCTTCCGAAGCTGCTTGCAGGCCAAACCGAAAGTGAGCGGCAGAAGAATCCTTCTCATCGGACTGCCAGTAAAGCCAGCCTGCAACTCCGGCTGTCTCTCCGGCAACTGACCAGAGACGTTGCCTCATTTGCGTATCAAGCGATCCCAATTTGAGCAGGGACATGATCTCCGAGAGATGACCTCGAATTAAACCGAGTAGGGTTTCTGGCCGCCGCTCCCCTTCCAATTTCTGAAGGATTATAGTCGTCTGCTCCAGCTGCCGGATGCATTCCTGATCAACTCGGCTGGGATAACGAAGCATGTAATCCATGCGGTCTCTTGATCCGAGATCAAGACCTATTTTTTTCGCCATCTCTTCCAGTTCGATCGAACTTAGAAATGCTTGGCTATTCAAATCTACATTTGGCCCTAAAGGAACCTTTTCTGTGAGTCGAAGTGCTGCGTCGCGAACTTTCCTCGTTGGAACACTGCCTGCCTTCCAGGCCTCGTACAAGGAGAGTGGGAAACTCCATCCGGATTCGTTACGGAGTGCCGTGACGTGTTCTTCTCTGCTCAGCCCGGCCATTTGGCGTAGCTGTTCGATGTCGAATTCGATGACACTAGCACTGGCCGATTTGGGTCGAGGGAACTGCACTATTTCACCCATGCCCTTCCTACTATTGCAGCCGAAACAGGATTCGTAAAGCTGTTTTTTGGGGCCTACCCCCCGCTACTGGCCCGCCTTGTAATCAATTCGGAAGAGTCGTTTTGAGTGGAGTCCGAAGCGTCCCATATTCCAGCCTCATCAAGAGCGTTAACCACCCTGGCCATGGTTTGTCCGGAAGCTGCTAGCTCCTCTCTGATTTGGGCAAGGGACCGGATAGTTTCTTTCTGAGCTGCCATCTGCATCTCCAGCTCCGCTACTCGTTCAGGAAACCCCAGCTTCTCAGCCCAATTGGTTACCTCCGGCTCACCTACTTCACCGAGAATCGCATCGAGTGAACTCTCTGAGGTAAACGCAGCCTCAAGCAACACTGCGCCGGGCACCGTCCTCCGGCCATTCTCCCAATTCGATAACGATGAAACGCTGATCGGGATCCCCAGTTGCCGACTCAAACGAGAGGCAAAAGCTGCCTGTTTGGAGATTCCATCGGTCATCGAAGATCTGGCTACCCGAAGAGCCCGACCAGCTGCCCGGTTCTGCCAGGTGGTAGCCAATTTACCATCATCAGCTTCTCTTTGTTCTTGCTCCATCAAATTCAGATTACCCTGTTCGCCTTTCTGGCGTAACTTTTCAGCTTGACAAGCAATATTCATATTGCTAATATCGTCTTTGTGACGATTTTGCCATTAGGAAAATATTCAGGTTGTCTCCCTTCCGGCAATGATGGCCAAGTTAAAGACAGGGGCAGGATGAACCGACCAGATCGAACCACGCGATGGCTACAAGCCGCAGTAGCGATTGCTGTGCCTCTGGTCATTGGGAGCAGCGGCTTTATCTCCTACTCCTCGCTCTGCGAGTTGGCCCAGGTAGTCGGCGGCTATGGACAGCTAGAAGCTCACCTTTTCCCCTTCCCAATTGACTTCACTTTGGCCGGGTCCATAGCTGCCTCCTTTCTTCTGGCTCGTTGGCGTGCATCGTGGACAGCTCGGGCAGTGGTGGGGATTCAGGTCTTTGTAGCTGCGGTGGTGACCATATCCGGCAATGCACTGCATGGCTGGTCTACTGCTGCTGGTGTGGAGTGGCTGAGGTTGGCGGTCTCCGCGGTCCCGGCGGCGGCCCTGGTGGGGATGACCCATACGGTGACCATCATGCTTCGCAATCGCTCCCATCCGGAGATTGACCAAGCTTTCGAGCCGGTTTTGTCACGTCAGTCGGTAGCTTCTTCTCCTACCCGGAACAGGAAAAAGCGTGAGAGGATTCTCGCTCTATTAAAGGAGAGCCACGAGGTTCTCGGCGAGAGTGGCAGCGAGCGTGCAGCGCTGATTAAGCGCATTGCTTCGCGCGTGAAGGCCGATCCGACCTACGTGCGCAGCCTTGCTTTGGAGCTCAACAAATCAATGGACAAATCGGCTACCGATTCTCGCCACGAGAACTCCCAAGCGGGGGAGGTCATTGCCTGATGTTACTTCACCCGTTGATCCCACTCCGCCGGCGGGTCCTCCATATAAGCC
>JBOHUW010000121.1:0-5753 GCA_050734895.1 Candidatus Dormibacteraceae bacterium
CATCCATCAACCGCCGCGCTTCCGGATCCGATAGCACTCGCTGCTGCACCTCCTCCGCCGCCTGGCGGAGGCGAGGGTCGTCCATCAGCCGTTTGGTCATCGCCTCGAAGCGGGTGGTCATATCCTTGAGCGAAGCCTCCTGAGCGACCTGAAAGAGGACTGGCTGACTGGCCGCGGCAGCTACCGCCTCCATCTGACTGCGGAGCATCTCCAGACCCCGGCAGCCCAGACATTCCCCACTTAACCCACAGTGGCAGAGCTGCTGCCGGAGCCGGTCGAGCGCAGAGTGGATATCGGATAGATCGATCGCCTTAGCCATAATTATTCACCACCCCCATCCTTTCTCTCGTAGATCTGATTGACCAGCGACTTATATCGCTCGATGATTACCTTACGGCGGAGTTTGAGGGTGGGAGTAAGCTCTCCTTTAGCTTCGGACAACTTGGCCGGAAGTAAGGTAAAGCGCTTAATTGTCTCCCACCGTTCCAATTCTGAGTTGAGCCGGTTTATGCAGCCCTGGAGGGCCACCCGCAGTCGCCCCTCATGCACCAGCTCGGTGGGGTTGCCGGTCAGGCCCAACTCTTTGCTCACTACATCCCAGTTTGGCACTAAAAGAGCGGTTATGTAGGGCCTTTGATCACCGATCACCACGGCTCGGTCGATCAGCGACTGTTGCTGGAGGCGGCTTTCCAACTGCTGGGGAGCGACATACTTGCCTCCGGCAGTCTTGATCAGCTCCTTTTTCCGGTCGGTCAGATAGAGGAAGCCGTCGTCATCCAGATAGCCGATGTCGCCGGTTTTCATCCACTCTCCGGTCACGGTTTCGGTAGTGATGGCCTCGTTGTGAAAATAGCCGAGCATGTTGCCCGGGCCCTTGACCCAAATTTCACCGTCCTCGGCGATTCGAAGCTCCACTGCGGGGAGTGGTTGTCCGACACTGCCTACCCGATGCTCACTCTCGGTGTTGGCGGTGGCCGCCGAGCTGGTCTCGGTCATCCCCCAACCCTGGAGAATGGGCAGCCCTACCGCCCAGAAGAACTCCTCGACTTTGGTCGATAGGGAAGCGCCGCCGACAATCAGGCAGCGCATCCGGTTGCCGACTAGCCGCTGCCGCAGAGGCTTCAGGATCAGCCGATCGGCGAGCGGATAGAGCCGGCTGGGGCTGCCTGCTGCCCGCCGGGCCCCGGCTTGGTAGGCAAGATGAAAGATGGCTCGCTGTTGGAAGGGCCGTTGCTTCAGGTGAACTTTGAGTGCTTGGTAAAGCTTCTCATAGAGGCTCGGAATGGCGATTAGTACGGTTGGCTGGCAGACCAGGAGATCCTCTGCCACCTTATCGTGACCCCGACTGAGCCAGATAGTTCCTCCCCCCATCAGCTCCACCAAAACCCCATTGACTCGCTCTAGAACGTGGGAATAAGGGAGGATAGAGAGGGCTACATCTCTCTCGGAGAGCTGAAATCTCTGCAATGAACTGCGGGCGCTGTCGACGAGATTGCGGTGGGCCAGCATGACCCCTTTGGGCTGGCCGGTAGTACCTGAAGTG
This sequence comes from Candidatus Dormibacteraceae bacterium, assembly GCA_050734895.1. GTDB lineage: Bacteria > Chloroflexota > Dormibacteria > Dormibacterales > Dormibacteraceae > JBOHUW01. The sequence continues at coordinate 1,544 of JBOHUW010000121.1, forward strand.
TAGACGATGGTTGCCAGATCGTCCGGACGCAGCTGTTGACAGCGAGCTTCCACCTCTGCCAAGGCTGGGGATGGAGTGGATAGCCATTCAGAGAGCTGCTGATCGAGATCGATCGTGGCTAGCTGTAGCCGGCGGCGAATCTCTCCATCGGCGACAAAGCCGAAGACCGCCTGGCTGTCGTTCAGAATGGCTTCAACCGTGCTTGGGGTGGAGGTGGAATAGATGGGGACGGTAACTGCTCCGGCGGCTTGAATGCCGAAGTCGCAAATCAGCCACTCCAACCGGTTTTCCGACATCAGGGCGACTCGCTCTCCCGGCTTGATCCCCCGGTTGATCAGGCCGAGGGCAACCAGTTCAACCAAGCCGCCAAAGGCAGCCCAACTGACTCCCTGCCAGCTACCCGCTTGGTAATGACGGAAGAGTATGCGCTCCCCCTGTTTTTTGACCTGGCGGAAGAGAACTCCCGTTGTAGTTCGAGAGGAGAGTTGATCTACATCCACACCTTTCAAGAATAAAGAGAAGAAGATTATTAAGTGAGGCGTTCAGCGAGGTAGGCGAGCGAGAGCGGAAAGCGGTATTCAATGCGGCCATGCTTACCATCGAATAGATCGAAGTAGACGTCGTTCACTCCGATTTTCTCCAGTTCGCGCTTAAAGGCCTGAGCGCCCAGGTCGAGGAAGTAGTCGTCCTGCCGCCCGGCATCGAAATAGATCGCCTTGAGGCTCCGCAGAGCTTCCGCCCGGTTGGCCACCATCCGCACCGGATCCCAACTCAGCCACCGCTCCCACACTTCGGGGATCAGCTGGCCAGTAGCGACATCGAAGGGGAGATGAACCTCACCCCGGTCACCGGGGGAGTAGCAGGCGGACATTGCATAGGGTTCAAACAGCAGGTGATCGGTGGACTTGGACATCGGAATTCGGGAGCGAAAATCCTCCCAGAATCGCTGATACGAACCATCATATGAATCGCGCAGCGCTCGCACCGTGAGGGCAAAGCTGGGCAGGTAGCAGAGTTCAAATAGGGCATCACCGGCATGGCTGGCCAAGCCGCTGAAGAGATCGGGGCGAAGCATGGCGGTAACCATCGCTCCATAACCACCGCTGGAGTGGCCGGATAAACCCCGTCCTCCAGGTAGAGTGCGGTAGGTGCTGTCGATGAAGGGGACGATCTCTTGGCAAAGATAGGTGTGATAGCGTCCGACGGCCGAGGAGTCGAGGAACTGGCTACCGCCGAGCGAGGTCCAGCAGTCGACGAAGATGACCAGGCAGGGCGCGCATTCGCCCTCGGCTATCGCCTGATCGAGTAGCTCCGGAAAGGTGGGTCGAAAGGCCGAGCGATTATTCCACATATCAATCTGATTGGTAAAGGCTTGCAGTTGGTAGATGGAGGGGTAGCGGAGATTCGGGTGGTCCTTATAGCCGGGAGGGAGATAGACCCAAATCGGCCTTCGAGTCGGATCGCCGAGTGGATTATCGGCCAGCGCCTGGCTCTCGATCCACCGCTCCTCGATCTGTCCCACCATCTCGCGTGACCAGGGATGAGGCATAGCGCAGAGTTTACGGCACGGGCGGCCGCGATCTTCTATTGTTGAATCGTCATGTTGATTTTGCTAATGCTGCTCCGAATCTGTTGGGTGATTGCCCTCCTATTAGGCCTCAGCTTATGGAGCGGACATCTGCTTCAGCTGATTTCGCTGCACATGTTGCTCGGGTTGATCATCGCCGTCCTAGTTGCGACCTTGGCGATTGCCGCCGGCCGTCGCCGGTTGTGGGGGCTGCTGGTGGCCGGGTTGGTAGTTGCGGTGCTCCTGCCCATTGTGGGCTTGAACCAGACAACTTGGTTGCCCGGTCCAAACCACTGGTTGGTAGAGCTGTTCCACCTTCTACTTGGAGTAGTGGCAATCGCCATTGCCGAGGTGTCGGCCCAGCGGATTAAGCGGCTCGCTTAACCCAGCCTTCCCACTCCCCCGCGTAGGCTCCAAGCCGTGTAGCCGCGTTCTCGGAGCTGGCTGGCCAGTCCCCGAGAGCGCTGCCCGCTCTGGCAGAGCAGTACGTATTCCTGCCCCAAGTCCAAACGTTCGAGGTGGTCGAGTGCCGAGCTGGAGGGCAACCGGATGTCGCCGGCATCGCCGCCCTCGGCCAGCTCTCTTATATCGACCAGGAGGGCTAGAGAAGGCACCCCATCTACTTCCCAGGTGGCAGCATCCAAGGCAGTGGAGGGAACCCACTCCGAGAGGTTGATAGTCTGCCGTTGCGCTACCTGGCGGGCTGCCCACTCCTCGCTTGCCGCTTCGGCGACTGCCTGCTCGGCCTGCTCTACAGCGCTGCGTCGGGGCCAGATAATGACCCGGCTACCGGAGATTGAGCAGTGTTCCTCCACCTGTTCAGAGGCATCGTAGGTGCCGATTTGGCGGGCACGAGCGATGATCTCTGTCTTATCCATGCCGATCAGGGGGCGGAGGATGGGGAGGTCGGCCACCGCTTCGCAGACCGCCAGGCTGCGCAGAGTCTGGCTGGAGACCTGGGCGAGGGATTCTCCGGTGACCAACGCCTCGGCCCCAATCTCTTGCGCCAGCCGGGCGGCGGCGCGATACATGGCCCGTTTGAGTAGGACCTGGCGGAGCCGCCGGTCACAGCGCTCGATCAGGGCTTGCACCAGAGGGGCGAGATCGATCACCGAAATTTTTACTACCGTTCCGGGCGCCCATCGCGAGGTGAGCTGTTGGGCCACCTTGAGGGCTTGATCGACCTGGCCGCAGCCGCCGAGGTCGAAGTGGACCAACTCCACCTCCGTTCCCCGACGCATGATGTGCCAGGCGGCCACCGGAGAATCGAATCCGCCGGAGAGGAGGGCGAGGGTTTGGCCTCCTCTGCCCAGGGGTAGACCACCCGGCCCCGGGCTGGCGGTTTGCTCGGCGTAGGCTCGATTTTCGATCAGAAGGAGCCGGATCGGAAGCTGGGGCCGATCAAGATTAACTCCGGCGGAGTGGGGCAGGAGGGCAGTGCCAAGGGCGATCGCTAGCTGTTGGGGCTCGACCGCGGAGCGGCCGGAGCGGCGCGCCTGGATTCCGAAGGTTTTACCCCTGAGCTCATCCTGGTAGAGCGGCAGCAGCTGGGCGACCAGATCGGCCAGCGAGGAGAATTTTATCTCCAGCACCTCGACGCTACCCTGAACCCCGAAGATGCGGGCCGCTACTTCCCGGGCAGCGGTGGGCTGGGGGGTGTCGATCCAAAGCCGGCTCCACTCCTGTTTTACGGTGGCCGGGATCTGCTCGGCTTTGAGCGCTCGGGAGAGATTGGCGGTAAGCTGATTCAAGAAGTTGCGTCGGGTGCGTGCCGACTTGGTTCCCAATTCGCCGGCCAATCGGACCACGACTCGTCGTGAGGGGGGGTAGAGGGAGGACATGAGCTTATATGTTGACACTTCTTCTGGTATTTAAGTCCTAGTTGCAACTTTCCGAGGTCCGACTTCGTTATGCTCTATCCCTGAGACGTCGGAGGAGTTGATTAATTGCGTATATACCCCAATGCCCAGACTCAATTTGAGCTTTGGCTGATTACTGAACTGCATACCACCCTAGAGGGGTGGCACCCGGTCCCGGCCGAGTTTACCCGGGTGGTCGAACGACGTCGTCAGCAGGTGGTGCGACGGCGGTGCAATCTTCTCTCCAGTGGTTTGGTGATGGCCGCCGTAGCCCTGATTGGCCTAACCATGACTCCAGCTCCTCGAAATGTGGTTACCTCTGTGGTGGGTCCGCTTATGAGCTGGCGAACCTCGGTGTTACCTACAATCGCGTCATCGTCGGCCGGAGCAAAGCGGCCGGCTTTCTCAATTGGTCGGGCTACCGTCAAGTCGACGCCGAATCCCACGCCAACGCCTACCGCGACAGCGGATACGGAGAATCCCTCTCAGCCCCCGGCTTCTCAATCGACTCAAGCAGCTCCATCTCCGGGTGCAGAGGGAGAGACGTCCACTCCCCAGGGGCTGCCTATCCTGGGACCCTCTAGCCGGGTGGCTCCATCCTCCGATTCCGCAACAAATCCGCTTTGCATACTGGGACTGTGCCTGCCCTGAGAGGCGAAGGCATTTGTCGTTCCCGGCGGAGTCTACCTACTGTCCTGATCTTTATCGCCGCAGTAACGGTGGTCATTGAAGCGTTGCTGGTTATCCTGCTGCTTCGGCCGCTCCCTCCCTTGCAGCTGCACTT
>JBOHUW010000122.1:0-5726 GCA_050734895.1 Candidatus Dormibacteraceae bacterium
GGGCACTCCCACTTTCATGCGACTGCCTTCCTGAACGAAAGCTCACCGCCCTCGCTCTCCACCCGCACCGTATCGCCATCGCGGAAATCGCCCTGGAGCAGCCGCATCGCCAGCTGATCCTGAACCCACCGCTGAATCGTGCGCTTCAATGGCCGCGCCCCATAGACCGGATCCCACCCCCGCTCGGCCAGCAAAGCCCGAGCAGTTGGGGTGACTTCCAAAGTGATCTTACGCTCCGCCAAGCGAGCTATCAGATGCTGCAGCTGGAAGTCGACGATCTCCGCGAGCTGCTCCCGACTGAGCGGCTTGAAGACGATTATCTCATCGACTCGATTCAAGAACTCTGGACGGAAGTGTTCCCGCAAAACCGTCAAAACCGAGTTCTGAACATCCGTCCACGGCTTTCGGTCGACCCCCTCTTGAATCAGCTGACTGCCCAAGTTGGAGGTCATGATCAGCACCGTATTGCGGAAATCCACCGTCCGGCCCTGGCCGTCGGTCAGGCGGCCGTCGTCAAGCAGCTGGAGGAGAACGTTGAAAACGTCTGGGTGGGCCTTCTCGATCTCGTCGAAAAGAACTACCGAATAGGGCCGCCGACGCACTGCCTCGGTCAGCTGACCCCCCTCGTCGTAACCGACATATCCTGGCGGGGCTCCCAACATACGAGCCGCCGTGTGTCGCTCCTGATACTCCGACATATCGAGGCGAATCAGCGCCTGCTCATCGTCAAAGAGAAACCCGGCCAGGGCCCGAGCCAGTTCGGTCTTCCCCACCCCTGTCGGACCGAGGAAGATGAAGGAGCCGACCGGGCGATTTGGATCGGCCAGACCGCTGCGAGAACGTCGTACCGCATTGGCTACCGCCGCAACCGCCTCATCCTGTCCGACCACCCGCTGGTGCAGCCGTTCTTCCATATGCACCAACTTCTCGATCTCCCCCTGCATCATCCGGGCGACCGGGATGCCGCTCCAGCGGGAAACAACCTCGGCGATATCCTCCTCGGTGACCTCCTCCTGGAGTAGCGCACCGGCAAGCTGCAGCTGATCTAACTCCGAGCTAGCCTCCTCCAGCTGCCGCTCCAAAGCGGGAAGTTCACCATACTTGAGCCGAGCCGCCTGCTCGAGATCATTCCGCCGCTCGGCCAGCGCCATATCCTGTTTAACTTCCTCGATCCGGCCCTTCAACTCTCGCACCCGGCTGATAATCGCCTTCTCCCGCTCCCATCGGGCCCGCAAAGCATCGCGCTGCTCACTGATCGATGCCAGCTGCTGCTCCAATGTCACCAGCCGATCTCGGGAAGCGGCATCGCTCTCCTGCTTAAGCGCCTCCCGTTCGATCTCCAACTGGCGCAGCTGGCGCTCCAGTTGGTCAAGCTCGACCGGAAGTGAATCGATCTCCATACGGAGGCGGGAGGCCGCCTCATCCACCAGGTCAATCGCCTTATCCGGTAGGAAACGCCCGGTGATATAGCGGGCCGAGAGCATCGCTGCCGCGACCAACGCCGAATCCTTGATCCGTACCCCATGATGGAGCTCATACCGCTCACGGAGACCGCGGAGAATGCTGATCGTCGTATCGACCGAGGGTTGATCGACCAGCACCGGCTGGAAGCGACGCTCCAAAGCAGCGTCCTTCTCGATGTGCTTCCGATACTCATCAAGAGTGGTTGCCCCAATCGCCCGCAGCTCCCCCCGGGCCAGCGCCGGCTTGAGTAGGTTAGCGGCATCGATCGCCCCTTCGGCCGCCCCCGCCCCCACCAAGGTGTGCAGCTCATCGATGAAGAGGATGATCTGCCCGGCCGCCTCATCGATCTCTTTAAGAACCGCCCGCAGCCGATCCTCAAATTCACCTCGAAATTTGGTTCCGGCGACCAGGGCACCCAGATCAAGCGCCACTACCCGCTTTTTTTTCAAACCCTCGGGAACATCGCCGGCCATTATCCGCTGGGCCAGGCCTTCGGCGATCGCCGTCTTCCCCACCCCCGGCTCACCGATCAGGACCGGGTTGTTCTTGGTCCGGCGAGAGAGCACCTGGATCACCCGACGAATCTCCTCATCACGACCGATCACCGGATCGAGCTTGCCCGCCGCCGCCAGAGCGGTCAGATCGCGGCCATACTTCTCCAACGCCTGGTACTTCGACTCCGGATCCTGATCAGTCACCCGCCGGCTACCCCGGATCGAGCGAATCGCCGCCAGCAACGCCTCCCGGGTGAGGCCCTGCGCGGCCAAGGCCGGCAGCTCTAACATCGCTAGAAGGAGGTGCTCAACCGCGGCGTACTCATCCTTCAGCTGGTCGGCCTCCTTCATCGCCCTCTCCAAGATCTGATTCAGCTGGTTAGAGAGGTGGGGGGTAGAGGTCTCTCCCTGCACTCTAGGCAGCCGCTCAACCGCCGAGACCAGGGCCGGCTCCAACTCAGTCATCGATACTCCGGCGGCTTCCAGGAGCGGGCGGGCGATCCCCTCCGGCTGACGAATCAGGGCCAGCAACAGCTGTTCTGGTTCGATCACCGGCCGGGAGTTGGCCAACGCGGTTTCCGCCGCGGCCTGGAGGGCCGATTGGACGCTCTGAGTGAATTTATTTAACTGCATCGGTGATTCTTTTACCCTATATCGCGTGAGCCCTAACCCCGTCGATCCCCAAATCTTCGATCAGGCCCTGGATGAGCTGCAACACCCCATCCCACTCAACCAGACTTCGGCTATGGGCCTGGTTCAATCTGAGGAGGGTTGGCAGGTCGAACGGGTGCTCATACCCGGTCAGTTGGCCGCCCAGGTGTTGCTTCGACGCAGCGGTCTGGGCACTCTCGGCTATGTTCCCCGCGGGCCGCTTCCGGCTACATTACCTGCGATCCGTACCCTGCTGGAGTGGGCGATCGGGGCAAGGCTGGCCGCCCTCCGCATCGAGCCCGAGGCCACCCCCGAACTGGCTGATCAGCTGCGCCAGGAGGGGTTTGTTCCGGCCGAGGCGATGCAGCCAATAAGCACCCTGATCGTCCCCCTAGACGAACCCGAAGAGATGCTCCAACAGTTCAAGCCGAAGCACCGCTACAACATCCGGCTGGCGATCCGCAAAGGAGTCACCGTTCGCTTGGAGAGCGATCCCCAGACGATCTATTCACTCGGACTGAGAACCGCCCGCCGCCAGCGCTTCCGCCCCATTCCGCTCAGCTATTACCAGCTCCGAATGCGCCATCTCCCCGGATGCCAGCTCTACACCGCCTACTCCGACAATCAGCCTCTCGCAGCGGCATTGATCGCCCGGGTGGGTGAACGGACCTACTACCTGGCCGGTGGATCAGATGAGAGCTACCGCCAGCTAATGGGATCCTATCTCCTACACTGGGAGATCATGTGCGCCGCCGCCGCCGCCGGGGGACATGATTACGATATGTGGGGCATCCCACCAGCCCCGGCCGCCGATCACCCCTGGAGTGGACTGTGGCAGTTCAAGACCGGCTTCAACGGCCAAATCGTCACCTATCCCGGCGCCTGGGAGAGGGTCCTCTCCTGGCCTCAGTATCGGAGTATGCAGATCGCCTCGAAACTACACCTGGCCAGTCGACAGCTGCGCGCGGCAATCCCCTACCGGCGGGGGCGATAGCGCTGCTCCAACTCATCAAGCACATCGCCCATCTTCTCATCAAGAGCTGGGGCGGGCGGAATGCAAGGGGTAGGCTCGCTCAGCGACTCTTCGACCATCTCGGCTTGCAATGCCACTGAATAAGTTCCCCGGCGGGTGAGCCTTACCCCGATCACCCAGCCAACCAAGCCACCGATCATCAGCCCCAAAAGAAATGCCAGCAATAACGGCCAGAACAACTCCACAAGCGCTAAGGATTCATACCGGCATTAACCAATACAGAGTAAGATGCCGGTTTAGGTTCAGTCCCATAAGACATCCCACCGATGTTGGTACTGGCCTCTGATGTCACATTCTGGTCCGTCCAGCCAGTAGCTTGTCTGGCCAGGTCAGATTGATTTTGAAATGGATAGGCGGCGACCACATCAAGAAATAGTAATGATTTCGACAAATCAGGCTCACCGTCCCCACCACTTAATGCCAGGCCATCGATCTCGTTCACCTGAGTCTCTCCACGGGCCTGCAAGAGGGCCGAATACTGCACCCCTGAAGCCTGATCTTTGCCCAAACAGTCGATGTTCGCCAACCCCAAATCACCCACCGCTTCGGGCGGTGTACATTTGAATCCTCGGGCCAGGAGCGGCTTAACCACGCTGGAGACGGTCGTCCCAGGGAAGTATTTATAAGAATATTTCTCCGCGGGCAGAGTAGGGAAGGTCATCGATGGCTGAGAAGAAGGGTAGGAGGAGTTCGAACCTGCGCCCGATTCTGCTGTCCGGGCCGGTGCTCCCCGAAAGGATATCCAGATACCAAAAATAGCGAAGCCGACCACAGAGAGGACGATAAGCCCCATCACCACCGCCGCGATCACCAACAAAGCCGTCGGGGTCTTCTGACGAACAAGCGGGGGAGCCGACGTCTCCGGAGTCGCCGTTTCAGCCACAGAGCCCTTATCTACAGTCCCCTCCGCATTAACCGCGACCCACTTATAGCCATCCCACCACCACTTCCGATCGGCAGAATATTGCGGCGGAGCTGATTGATTCATGCCGCCTAGGGTAAAGCAAAACCCCAGGGCTCTGCGGAGCGCTTAACATAACCATACATGAGCTATATCTTTCGACAGCTACTCCTAATTAGCCGGGTAATCGTAGGCGGAATCTTCATGGCCCACGGCTATCAGAAGCTGATCCTGATCGGCCTTCCGGCCACCGCCCACTCATTTGCCCAAGTGGGAGTTCCCTCTCCCTCTCTCAGCGCCGACTATGCCGCGATCGTCGAACTCTTCGGCGGCATGGCCCTGATGCTTGGTTTGGCCCTACCCCTGGTTGGCCTTTTGCTGGGGGCCGATATGCTGGGAGCCTTCCTTTTCGTTCACGCTCGGCACGGCCTCATCGTAGAGCAGGGCGGCTTTGAGTATGTAGTCACCCTGGGCTTGGCGGCCCTGTTGTTGGGCTTCAGCGACGGCGGCCCACTCGCCTTCGACAGCCTCCTCCGCTCTCTCTTCGGCCGGAAGGAAAAGCTACCGGAGCCCGAAATAAGGGGTTGACAAAACCCGCCGCATCAGGCAGTATAAGGGGCACACAGTAACTTTCATTTCTCGCTTTGTTCAAGGAGGTACCTATGGATCAGGAGCCGCCGGATTTGAACGAGTCGTCACGGACAGGATAGTCGTTAGGCTTCTCAAGTACGCTACCCAGATACATGGGTAGATGCGTAAAGGTTGTGGGCTACCTAATAAGCCTGAAGCCATTCGAAGTGCTTGACGTGACGTTAAGACGGTAGATATATTCAACGAGGAGGCTGGAGTTCATGCTCTGGCCTCTTCTTTTTGTGGTTGGGACTTGTTTTTATCGGGACATTGCTCACCTAGCCCCTACATTTCAGATGGTTGGCACCAAAGGTAAGCCCCAGCCCAACTTCTCACGTAGGCTGATGTAGAAGTGGTCTCGCTCGGTAAGGCGCACCAACTTAAGGGGGTGGGCAGCGGTTTGTATATGTACCCGCTCGCCAGCTCGAAGAGGACAGAGCTGGCCACCATCCATAGCTAGCACCGCATCACGATGCAACAGTTCTATCCACAACTCCTGCCCGGCGGGAAAGACGATCGGACGTACGGTTAGAGCAAAGGGATTGAGCGGAAC
>JBOHUW010000123.1:0-5718 GCA_050734895.1 Candidatus Dormibacteraceae bacterium
ACCCTCCGGAGACTCTCCCTTCCTTCGTCCCTCCGGTATCCCTCCGGGCCTCTTCGGTAATCGATACCGAATAAATCCAGAATAGCGAGGCACGTCTGAAATGTCAAGCTTTTTCCAATAAAAAATTCAAATATCTGTATGTTGCTTGGGTATTTCCAAGCCTATAAGGTTTTAGGCTTGGTTTTTATGCAGAAAAAGGGATGATTGAGCAATGATTCAGTACGCCTGCACGAGCCATTTCCTACCGTCCCACCTTGGCGGTCGCTCTTAATACTTTCCGCCGGAGCGCTCGGAGAAGGCAGGGTAGGTGCCGAAGAGACGGACTTCGGCGGCGCAGTCTTCGAGGTCGGTTAAGGCCGCTTCGGCGGTTTGGGGATCGCCAATCTCAATATCCAAATAGAATCGATATTTGAAGGGAATTTTCCCCAGAGGGCGCGAATCGAGGCGAGTTAAGTTGACGCTGCGCTTTTCGAAACATTTTAAGGCGTGAACCAGAGAGCCTGGCTGATTAGTGGTAACGAAGGCAAGAGAGCAGAGATCACCCGGTCGGCCGGCGGCGGGGCGGCGCGGTACCCCTCTCCTAACGACGACAAAGCGAGTCCGATTGCTGTCGTCATCCTGAATTCCTGGTTCTAATATCGTTAATCCATAATGTTGGGCGGCGCTCAAGCTGGCGATTGCCGCCCGTCCCGCTATCGGCTGTTCCAGCAGCTCGCGGACGCAGCCGGCAGTATCATAGCCTTCGATCGGTTCGATTCCATTCTGGTGTAGCCAGTGGCGACACTGCGCCAGCGCTTGGGGATGCGATTTAGCCTCGCTGATCGGAGTGTCTGGATAGCCGATCAGGGCGTGGATGATAGGGTGGACGTACTCCTGCTGAAGTGAGATGTCAGCCGTCTCCCAGAGCAGGTCGCTCACTCCCTGAACGACCCCTCCCAGGCTGTTCTCGACCGGTAATACGGCAGCTTCAATCTCTCCTGACCCCAATGCCTCAAGGGCTAGCCGGAAGGTGCGGTAGCCATGGGCCGCGGATTCTGGGAACAAGGCGGCGGTGGCCTCTTGAGAGTAGGCTCCAATCTCCCCTTGATATCCTACGCTGGTGATCTTGACTTCAGTCATCTTCTGATCTGGGGGTGAGCCAGGGCATCATTCCGCGCAGCTCGGCGCCCACTGCCTCCAGCTGGTGTTCTGCCCGCTGCGAGCGCATTCGGAGGAAGGCCTGGCGACCCTGTGAATTCTCATCGATCCACCGCTCGGCGAAGGTGCCGTCCTGGATTTCAGAGAGGATCGTCTTCATCGACTGCTTTACTCGTTGGTCGATTATGCGAGGACCGGATATGTAGTCTCCGTATTCAGCCGTATCAGAGACCGAGTAGCGCATAAAGCTGAGTCCACCCCGATACATCAGATCGGTGATCAGCTTCATCTCGTGCATACACTCGAAGTAGGCGAGTTCGGGGGCGTAGCCGCCCTCGACGAGAGTTTCGAATGCCGCCTGGATCAAGCTGGAGACCCCGCCGCAAAGCACTGTCTGCTCGCCGAAGAGATCGGTCTCCGTCTCGTCCTTGAATGTGGTCTGGATGATTCCGGCCCGTCCGCTTCCGAGGGCCCTGGCGTAGGCCAAGGTACGCTCTAGAGCGTTGCCGGTGGCGTCCTGCTCGACGGCGACGAGAGCCGGCGTTCCAGTCCCCTCCTGATAGGTGCTGCGTACCAGATGTCCCGGTCCCTTGGGGGCAACCATGGCCACATCAATGTTGGTGGGAGGCTGAATCTGTTGAAAGTGAATCGAGAAGCCGTGGGCGAAGAGCAGCAGCATCCCCGGCCGTAAATTGGGCTCGATCGACTCGCGATAGAGCTTGGCCTGGCCGACATCCGGGGTCAGCACCATGACCACGTCGGCTTCCCGTACTGCCGCCGCTGCATCTAGCACCCGGAGGCCGTGGCGCTCGACTTTGGCCCGGGAGCGACTCTCTGGATAAAGCCCGACTCGTACGTCGACGCCAGAGTCGCGCAGGTTTTGGGCGTGGGCATGGCCCTGGCTGCCATAACCGAGGACTGCTACCTTCTCGGGCAGCTCAGCCGGGCAATCTTGATCGTGGTAAATAGTGACATTCATCAACTGTTTATATTAGAGCGAACTGGCTGTCCAAGAGTTGTTTATCAAGGATAAAAACCAACCTTCTCTTTGGGATATTTTGCTACTGCTTCGCCATCGGTGCTCGTAGCCTCACCTCCATCCAGTAGCCTTGTTTGCCGTGAGCATTCTTGTGGTCACCGGCACTGGGACTGAGGTCGGTAAGACGGTGGTGTGCGCCGCGGTGGTCGCGCTTGCACTTGATCGCGGTCGGCGGGTGGCGGTGTTCAAACCGGTGCAGAGCGGAGTTGGTATAGGGGAACCTGGGGATCTTGCCGAAATAACGCGACTCGCCGGCAAGATCACCAGCTGTGAGCTGCGTCGCTATTCTGAACCGCTGGCTCCGGAGACTGCCGCGCGCCGTGCTGGACAACCCTCGGTAGGTTTGAGTGAAATCGTCGCGGCGGCAATAACCTTGGATGCCGAACATCATCTGGTAGTGATCGAGGGTACGGGTGGGCTGTTGGTAAGGTTTGATGCGCAAGGCAGTACGCTAGCCGATGTGGCCTGCTCGTTGGAAGCTCCGGTGTTGGTGGTGGCCCAGGCAGGGCTGGGCACCCTCAATATGGCCGCGTTGACTGCCGAGGCTTTAGCTTGGCGGGGAGTGGAGTGTACTGGAGTGGTGATTGGCCGCTGGCCCAGCGAACCTGATTTAGCGGCTCGATGCAACCTGGTTGATTTACCCTCTGTCGCGGGGGCACCGCTGCTCGGAGCCTTACCCGATGGTATGGCCGCGTTATCATCCTCGGAATTTCTGGCCGTCGCTCGGCGATCTTTGGCGCCGAAGTTAGGCGGAAATTTCGATTCTAGAGACTGATTTAAATTCGAAAAACCGTTTTTGCAGGCGGACATGTAATACTCCGATCAGGATGGAGATATGAACGATGGTCGATCGGCTGAATATCCAGGTGTTGCCAAAATCGATGGCCCGCCAGCGTTTTGCCCGGGCTCACGAGCTGCTGACCGAAGCTAAGCTGGCGGTGACGGGGGGGCGGTACGAGGCGGCCTTACTCTGTGCCGTCCACTCCGGGAGGGCGGTCTGTGATGCGGTGACTCTGCTGTTGGCCGGCGAGCATTCGACCCACGCTGAGCACCATCACGCGGTCGATTTGATGCTGGAGCACGGGACGAATTTGCCCGAGGTGGTGGTTCGGGCAGATTACATGCAGCGGTTGATCAACCACTTATCAGCCGAGCATGACCTAACCGATCGGGTCGCCAGAGGCGAGCACACAAACGGGATGATCTCGATCGCAGCACATCTGGTTGATTGGGCCCGGGAGCTGCTTATGAAGACTTCGTTTGAGGATGAGGAGCCGGTTGCCGCTGGCTGATCAATCTGCCTGTTCGATACGCGAGAGCACCCAATCGAAGCGGCCGCTGGTTACCGCGGCGTTGCAGTAGTGGCATTCACCGATCTGATTGATCTCCAGCGGAGCTCCGCAATTGGGGCAGACTTTATCCAGCAGGTGTTTGCCGGTGGTGGTTGCCTCCACCGAGCGCTGGAAGCTCCAAAATTCGGTGAAGGGTCGTGGTGTTTTGCTACCGAAGATGATCTTGCCGCTCTGCTCATCCACTTCATAGTCGGCGCAGGTGGCGGTAATTGCCACCGTGAGGGTATCGAAGGCGGTGCCGTGGACTACCTTGACCGGGGCGATGGAATCGATTCGCAGTCCATCCAGGATGTTCTTCCTGTGCAGTTCGATCAGCTGCTCGACCTGGGAGCTCCAGCTGAGATAGAGGCCCGGACTCATGAAGCTCCGTGAGGCTTGTAGGTTGCTCTCCTGCCAGGCGCCCTGCAGCGAGTTGAAGGCGGTGGCGGCGCGGCCCAAAAAGTCATCGAGGCGAAAGGCTGGATCGGTGGCCTGGAGATGGGCAATACCCTCCTCAGGTGACAACTCGGTGGCGCCCAGGCTACGGGCGGTGTTGACCCCGATGAACTGAGCGGGGGAGATCACGGTCACCGTCCAGTCGTAGGCTCCGCTGTTGATTTCGGCCCCGCAGTAGTCGCAGCTACCATCATCCTTCAGCTTGAGCAGCCCGCCACAGTTGGGGCAACGGCTTGCCGTGACTCCCCCGGAGAGCACCGTTTTGGCCTGTGGACCCCGTTGGAAGGTCCACCGCTCACCGCGGCGTAAATCCTCGGAGTCGCCGGAGATGGTCTGGCCGCTGTTCGCATCGATGAGATGGTTCTGGGCGACTAGATCGAAGTGCACGATCAGGCTGTCACCCTGGGGGGTATGTTCGGCGGATTCGAGTTGCATGCCGCGCACGTTTAAGTTCTCGAACACCCACCGCTGCTGGTCGGCCAGGAGCTTCTTCACCGAAGCCTTCCAGGGTTCGAAGAGGGGAGGCGCCAGGTAGGCGCGGCCGAGATGGGGGTTGCGAGCGGCAAAAGCCTGCTTGACCAGGAAGAAGGCCATCTCCGCTCGTTGCAGAAAGCTCTCGGCGTCGAAGGTGGGATCATGCTGCTGAATCTCGGCCAGCCCGCCGGCAGTTGCGGCTTCGCTATCGGGAGGTGGGGGAGGTGGCTCGCCGAGAGCCTCATCGTCTCTCGGCCGGCCCTGGGCCATAACCATGGCGACAACCGTCAAGATAATTACCAGAAGCACCGCTACTCCGCCAAAACCAAATAGGCCAGCCCCTAAAAAACCGGCTCCGTAGCCGCCGCCTGAGTAGTAGCTGCCTCCTCCGTAGCCACCTCCTCCACCGCCAAAGTGCCCCCCGCCGCCATAGCTGCCGCCGTGGCCACCACCACCCCCCCGAGCCAGGGCCACAGTGGGTAGACCGAACAGTGCGGCAGCGAGCAGCGTAGCAATCAGGAGGCGCCGCATCTTTTTTTTAATTGGAATCGGCTGGTGGTTGTGGCTGGGGGGAGAGGTTGGTCCCGCAGTTGGCGCAGAACTTCGACCCGCTCGGGTTCTCGCTCTTACAGCTCGGGCAGAGCAGCTTGGCCGGTGCCAGGCTGTTGCCGCAGCTGGAGCAAAACTTCGCCGCCTCGGGGTTGAGAGTGCCGCAGCCGGCACAGCGCACCTGGACTTGGGCGGCTCCGCCAGTCGCCTGACCGGAAACCATCTGCCCCAATCCCATGCCGATACCCAGCACCGCCGGGCTGGCCTCGCCGCCTCCCTTGGCTGAACCCTCGCCGATTCCCTTCAATGCTTCGCCGGCGCCGTACTGTTGGAAGCCACCGGCCAGTCGGGTGTACTGGATATCCTTCCGGTAGTTCTTCAGGGTGGCCTCATCTTCCTCTTTGATCGAAATGGTGAAGTTCCCCATCCGCATGATCTGGATGCCGTAGGTGGTGACCTGGGCCTGGACCAGGGAGAGGGTCTCCTGCTCCAGCTCACCGGTCTTCGCAGCGATGCCCAGAATCGGCCAGCCGCTGTTGATGTGGTTGACCACCGCGGTCCGGAAGACCTTGAGCAGCTGATCGCGCATCCAGTCGGTAATCTGCTGGTTGCTGGAGAGCTGCTGGGTGCCGACCAGGTTGAGGATCAGGGCCTGCGGCTCGGCCACTTTGAGTGAGTAATCGCCGAAGACGCGAAGTCCGATCGCCAGCTGGGTCTCCGGATCGACCACAT